>JANNGQ010000850.1:0-3420 GCA_031403975.1 Planctomycetota bacterium | reverse complement strand
GACGCTGATCATCAGTGAATCCAGCGACGTTCAGAACAGCGAAGACAAGGCGATGAGCAAGCAAAGTGCAAACGGGGTCAACAGTGACTTCGAAGCGGCTTCCAGCGGTGGTCTCACAGAACAGGGTTCCAGCGCCTCACTGGATGCCACAAATTCGTCACGCCGGTCGTTCTCCGGCCGTGCAACCTATCGCGACACACGCGAATACTCGGATCACATCACCGTCTCGGTCGTGGATGTGCTGCCGAACGGCAACATGATTATCGCGGGCCGGCGGAGCCTGACAATTGCCGGTGAACATCGGACGCTGGTGGTCTCGGGAATGGTGCGGCCCATCGATCTGGGGCCGGACAATAAGATTCACTCGCGGTACGTCGCGGACCTGCGAACAGTTTACGAAGGCGACGGCCCGTCACGGCGGTTTTCCCGCCAGGGCTGGTTCAGCAAGGCGGCAAACAAGCTCTGGCCGTTCTGAGTGTGTCCGATGCGGAAGGCAGGTGCCGGGGGCTGGCGTGGCACGTTCAGGTCAGTGTTTCCCGCGTGGAGATCGCGGTTGCAGAACCGAAGAATGGAATCCGACATGTCGTTCACAATTGTCAATTCGCGCCGCGTTGCGTTCGGACTGAGCCTCCTGCCGATTGTGCTGTACAGCCTGGCATGTGCCGCCGGCGAGCCGCTGGTGCGGATTAAAGATATCACTCAGGTCGCGGGTGAGCATCCCAACCAGATCACCGGATTCGGACTTGTCACAGGTCTTGCGGGAACCGGTGGCAGCAGTCCCACAACGCGAATGTTCGCGCTGCAGGTGCTGCAGAAAATGGGCAACCGCGCTGACCCGCTGCTGCGGGAGAATATTCAGCGGTCTCAGGAGAAAACGGACAACATGTCAGTGGTCATCGTGAATGCGATGCTGCCGCCGCACGCCAAACCAGGACAGAAAATTGATGTGACGGTGTCCACGTTTGACAATGCGAAAAGTCTCAACGGGGGAGTGCTGGTGTTTGCTGAGCTGCTGGGAGTCGATGGCGACGTGTATGCGATCGCCGGAGGTCCCGTGTCGACAAACGGCGGAAATTTCTCCGGCGACGCTGCAAGCGTCGTAAAGAACCATCCCACGACCGGCCGGATTCCGCTGGGAGCTGTCGTGGAAGCCGCCGTGCCCTGCACTTTGTTTGAAGAAGGAATCTTTGAGCTGCTGATCATGTACCCGCAGTACTCAACCGCGCAGAACATCAGCAAGGCGCTCAATCTGTACAGTCCGGGCTGCTCCGCCGTCGTGGACCCGGCCACGGTGGCAGTCCGGCTTCCCGCGGACGCAGTGGTCGATCCGTTCCGATTCATCGCTGAGTGCCAGGAACTTTCTGTTGAACCCGGTCGAGTCGCGCGGGTCGTCATCAACGAACGCACGGGAACAGTGGTCATCGGCAGCGACGTCAGGCTCTCGCAGGTGGCGATCACGCATGGGAATCTGATTGTGAGTACTACGGAATCTCCGGAGGTCTCGCAACCGAATCCGCTGAGCGACGGCGAGACAGTCGTCGTGCCCAGAACGGCCGTGGATGTTACGGAACAGAGCGGTGCCATCAGCGTCCTGGATCAGAACGTAACGGTCGGAGACCTCGCCGCGTCTCTGAACGCTCTGGGTGTGAGTCCCAGAGATCTGAGCTCAATTTTTCAGATGCTGAAAGAATCCGGCGCGCTGCATGCAGAGCTGGAACTGAAGTAGGAGACCGCATGTTCATCAGTCAGAACCCGATCTCGGCCGTGCCGACGGCTGCGAATATGACGGACACAACCGTAATGACGAATGGGGCCGCTCGCGATTCTGTCAAATCCGGCAAGGCTCAGGAGGCCATCGAGAAGTTCGAGGGCCTGTTCATGTCGATGATGATTAAGCAGTTGCGTGAAACAAATTCCGGGGAAGGGTTATTCCCCGGTGATGCCAGCGACACCTATGGCGGCATGTTCGACATGTTTCTGGGCGATCATCTGGCCAGTGCTGGAAACATGGGTATCGAGCAGTTGTTCAGGTCGTCAGCGGCGATGCAGCAGCTGGAGAAATACGCGAAGCCACCGTCCGGGCTGAATCTGCTCGAGCGCTCGAAAGGAATCGAGGAATATCGTCATGAGCAGTTTCGATCGGGTGCAATCAGCACATTGCCTGCTCCCTGAACATCTGCGGGGATTGCTGGTGCATGTGGATGCGGAAGAGGTCTCATTGAGAAACATGCTGCGCCTGCTGGAGGAGATTCCGGTTCAGGCGACTGATGAATTGCTGCAGCGTGAAATGCGGTTGCGGATCGAACAATCTCTGCAGCATGCCGCATTGCTGGCTCAGAATCGCAGCAAAGTCATGGCCGCTCTGGGGCAGCTGCTGCGGATTGCTCCGAAGGATGTGAGTTTCTCAGCGTTACTTCCGTTCGCATCGTCGCCGGCGCTGGCACTGCTGGTTCCCGCCCGGCAGCGGCTGCAGAGAATTGTCCGGCAGCTGAGAATGCTGGTGAATTCTGTGGCGTGGGTCGTCAGCGAGTCGCGCCGCATTCATCTGACGGTCTTTGAATCTCTGCCGGGAACAGTGGGATCTGACCGGTATGATGCAAGTGGCCAGAGAAGCCTGAATCCCGCTTCCTTCCGATTCGAAATCCGATCCTGATGAGTCACCGCCATGAGGGCATTTGACACGGGCCTGTCGGCACTTCGGGCACAGCAGCAGGCGCTGGCAGTGCTGGGGAACAACCTGGCTAATGCATCGACGCCCGGTTATCACCGGCAGCGGGTTGATCTGGTCGATCGCATTCCTCCGAAATACGACAACCCGATCATCGGCACCGGAGTTCAGGTAGCGAGAATCATCCGTCTGCGAAACAGTGCTGTCGAAACGGCGCTCCTGAGGAACGCATCGGCGGCCGGTTCCAGTGAACAGACGCTGGAAATCACCCGCCAGATCGAATCGCTGCTGACGCCTGGCGATGCCTCAATCCATGCATCGCTTTCGCAGTTCTTCAACCGCCTCGAAAAGGTCTCCAACTCACCGCAGGATCTGACAGTTCGGAACGAGTTCCTGTCATCGGCCTCCGAACTGATGCAGTCGTTCAATTCACTGGATGGTCATCTGACGTCGCTGGCGCGGGACGTCCGTCTGGATCTGGACGGAGCAGTGAGGGAAGTGAATCAGCTGCTGGGCGAGATCGCGGATCTGAACCAGCAGATCTTCCAGGCCCGTTCGATCGGCGGTGAACCGAATGACGTCCTGGACCGGCGGGATCAACTGGTGACGAGGCTTTCTGAGTTCGTCGAAGCGGAAGTTGTGACCCGGGAAAACGGCAGCGAAGTGGTCCTGGTTGCAGGCGGCCACCTGACCGTCGGAAATCGTCCGGTGTCGATCCAGGCCAGGAGTTTCAAGGACGGCACCGTGGGGAT
>JANNGQ010000849.1:0-3526 GCA_031403975.1 Planctomycetota bacterium | reverse complement strand
GGCCGATAGGCCGGATGAGGGGGTATTTGCTGATTCTGTTGCTCGCAAATCATTCTCGTCGTTGAGCGACGGGGCAATTGCAGGCGAGACACCCCGCCGTGGCTTCGTGCTGCTCGTCGTCACGATCGTGGTGATCCTGCTGTCACTGGCCGCGTATACCTACATGGGTACGATGCAGGTCGAGCACAGTGCCACGATGATGTACGGTCGGGACGTCGAAGCCCGCATGGCCGCCGAATCCGGAATTGAATACGCGGCGGGACAGATTGCGCAGCTGACCACGGACAACACAATTGATGTGTTTCATGATCCATCGACGTTTCGGGGTCAGGCTCTGGGATCCGTCGACAATCCCCGCGGTCAGTCCCGATTCACGATTCTTGTTCCCAGTGAAGTCGTGACTTCCAGCGGCGGTTCCGTCCGGTTCGGGATGGCTCGTGAAACCTCGAAGTTCAACATCAACCGGCTGACAGAATTTGAGGATGATGACGATGAGGCCACCGATGCGTATCTAGCGATCTCATTCGTCCCCGAAATGACGGAAGATATCGCGAACGCCATTCTGGACTGGATCGACAGCGACGAAGAACGCCGCGTCGGCGGGGCGGAATCAGCCGACTATGAGGCTCTGGCCGTCCCGTATTCGGCTCGCAACGCGCCGCTGGAATCCATTGACGAGCTGCTCCAGATTCAGGGCGTGACGCCGTTGCTGTTTTACGGCGAGGACGCAAACCGAAACGGGATGCTCGACAACAGCGAAGACGACGGAAACAAGTCACTTCCGAACGACAATGGCGACGGAGTTCTTGACGTCGGCTGGCGGGAGTACTTCACGGTGTCCAGCCGCGAGCGCAACACAACCATCGACGGTGACGAGAAGATCAACATCAATCAGGCTCTGATGACCGAATTGTACGACGCCGTGGAGGACGCATTTGATGCGGAAACCGCCACATTCATCGTGGCCTATCGACTGTGGGGAAATGAGAATGCCGATCCGGCGACTGTCAAGAGTCTGACGGTGGAACAGAAAGATGTGGCCGAGGCCATCGGTAAAGCGATGACCGGCCAGAGCGATGGCTCCGTGACGCGGAACGGAATGGACCTGACTCAGGTAGCGCAGTTCTCGTTCCGCTCCATCTATGATCTTCTCGATGCCGAAGTCAGCGCGACAATCAGCGGAGGTCCGCAGACCCTGACAAGTCCCTGGACGTCAGATCCCGGCAATCTGCTGGAGAGTATGCCGGAGTTTGAGGAAACACTCACGCACCTTGACGACGCATTCATCGATGGTCGCATCAACATCAATCAAGCTCGTCGGGAGGCTATGCTGGCGATTCCGGACATGACAGAAGCGATCGCCGATTCCATCGTTGGACTGCGACCACCGATTGTGGAAGGCGGCATGTCGTCCGCGATGATGGCCACAAGGATCTCTCCGACGTGGCTGCTCAGCGAAGCGGTTGTGGATATCGACACGTTCAAACGACTGGGCCCGTGGCTGACGACCGGCGGTGATATTTTCAGCTTTCAGATTCTCGGACACTTCGATCAGGGCGGTCCGACGACGAGGCTGGAGGCCATGATTGACGGCACAAAATCCCCGCCGCGAGTCGTCTTCATGCGGGATCTGACGTCGCTGGGACGGGGATTTCATCCGGGGCTGCTGGACGGAACGCAGCAGTAACGCCGAAGAATCTGCAAAACCTGAGTTCGTAACCCCATCCTGACGAACCTGTCCTTGTTTCCCCTGAAGCGCGGTGCCAACATTCGCGATGCGGGGTTGAATTCATCGGGTTGGACGGAACTTCGTTGGTCGGACAGTCTTCGCTGGCCGTTGTGCTGATTGGCACCCGTCGCTACGGACGAATCGAATATGGCTGACATTTATATCGAATGGGATCGCGACCGGCTGGTGGTCGCTCAGGGTAAATCGGACGGCTCGAAGGCCGCATTGCGGCTGGTGCGGATTCTGGAGCGGCAGCCGGATTCGACCGACACTCTGGGAATCGTTGATCAGCTGAAACAACTGTTTCCGTCAGGCAGCGGCAAAAGTCGTCCGTCAGTGTCCGTTGTTTTCCCGCGACAGCTTGTGACGATCCATCGGATACAGCTGCCGCAGGTTCCGGACGCAGAAGTTCCGGACATGGTCCGTCTGCAGGCGTCGATGAGGCTGACAGTTCCTGTCGAATCCGTCTGTCTCGACTTCACTCCGATGCCCATCGTTACGGGAAGTGCCACGCGAGATGTTCTGCTTGTGACTGTGCCGAGCGATCAGGTCGCGGTCGCCCGACGAACGATGAACGACGCCGGACTGGACCTTGCGGAAGTTCGCGTCAGTTCATTCTGTGTGGCTCAGGCGGCGGCTCAGGCCGGTCTGTTGACGGCTCAGACGGAGGACGACTCCAAAGTTAACATCGTGGCCCTGATGCGACGGGATTTCATCGAGTTGACGTTTGTCCGCGGAACAGCCGTAGTTTTTTCGCACAGCGGGAATTCATGGACCACACCGGACAGCATTGATCGCGCCATCCGCTCCGAACTCGCGCGGGCACGGATGTCGGCTGCGGAGAGCCTCGGTGAGCACAGAATCGAGCGACTGATTCTGATCGGCACGCCGGACGTCACAGCCGCGGTCACAGACAAGATTGCCTCGAGGCTTGAAGGCGCGAAAATTGAGCGAGTCGATCCGCTCGCCGCATTCATCAGCGGTACGCTTCCGGACAATGCCGCAGCGACAGACCTCGTGACAATTGCAGGTGCAATGGCCGGCGGAGTCCAGTCGGCTGTCGAAGTCGTGGACCTGATCAATCCGCGAAAATCGCCGGAAAAGAAAGATCTGCGTCGCGTCAGAATTCTGGCAGCAACGCTGGCAGGACTCGTGGTATTCGCAGGCGGATATCTTTGGCGTCACGGTCAGATCCGGTCACTGACAGAGAGCGTGACTGTGATGACCGCCAGCAACATCGAAATCAAAAAAGCACTGAAGGATGGAGAGGACGAACTCTTGCAGGCAACCCGAGTCGGCTCCTGGGTTGCCGGGGATTTCGAGTGGCTCGATGAGATAATGAAACTGAAAGTGCTGCTGCCGTCGACCGACCGCATGTTCATCGACAACATCCAGTTTCAGACCGTACAGCAGAATGGAACAGGAACCGTGGCGATTGAATGCTACGCAAAGTCGGATATGGAAATCTCCAACCTTGCCCGACGACTGCGTGAAGCAGGCTATCCCGTCGAACCATTTGAACACGAATATCGAGCCTCCGCAGTTTCAGATTACGGAGTCAAAGTGGTCCTGAAGATTCGGCTACCGGAACCCGCATCGTCGTCGTGAACAAACCATGATATCTGGCAAAGACCCGATTTTCTGCTTCAAAAGCAGTCTCAGTGGATCAGCTTGCGATGGATGACAAGAAACGAATAAAACTGCTGGCACTGGGCCTTGCGGCAATCCTGGGGATTTACAGCCTGAGATCAAAGGTCGACGGCATTGTGATGAAGCCGGTTCGCGACCTGCAATCCC
>JANNGQ010000848.1:0-2523 GCA_031403975.1 Planctomycetota bacterium | reverse complement strand
CCGCCGGTATGCCGCCATCACCTCTGCGGCCCCGTAGCCTACCAGCGCCACCAGCGACGCGCCAAGCTCGGTCTGCATATGTTCCCGCGATTCAGGACGTGAACGACCCGGGGGGCTTTCGCCGGTCGAAATGAACCTTCTGCCTTGAACAGATTGGTCCCGCAATAAACGAAATCCTGCTTCGGCAGATCAGACAATTCTCGATCGATACGTCGTTCGATAACGTAGGCAGCCAGTTGCCGACGCTGGTCTTCGTTTCGCTGATCGGGTTGCAGAGCCAGAATCTCGGAGACTGACGAAGGAGGAACGGCATCGCCTGGCGACTCGGGACGACTCGTCACCCACAGCCGAAGCCGGCCAATCAAATGACCCTGCCCGTGAATCTGATGCAACTCTACGCACAGTTTCATCTCGCTTGATATTGTCAGCGGCTTTTTCAGCGCGAAGGTTGCCTGATGCGACCGACCAATCTGGGGATGAATCCCCCAGCCCGTATTTGGATTGCCGTCGATCGCCATTGCGACGGACCAGCCGTCCTGATCGAAGCTGGCTCGCGCGTTCTGCAATTCGAGACGGACTTCGAATTCACCGGCTGCGTCAGCCGGTGCCGACTCATCAGGCGCCGCGGATTCGTCAGTCAGCCCTTCCTGCCTGACAGGCTGCTGTTGTGCCGGCTGCACAACAATTGCCCGGGCGGTCAGCTCATTCAACTGCAGATTTCCATCGTCCCGGCGTCCGGGACCCCTCGCCGGGAGGCTGTCGTCGGCCAGCAGCTCAAGCCGGATTCCGGTGATATTTGTCAACTCGCTGCGCCCGAAGATGGTGTACACGTCCTTGTCCGGGAGTACGCCTTCCGCCAGAACCGATCCATCCTCCAACTTCTTCAGGCTCGCTCCGGCGGCCGATTTTGCTTCCGTCACCTGCAGCAGCTTCCAGCTGTCGTTAACTTCCGCGAGCGACTGCTCCCATTGCGCGACTTCATCCTGAACAGACTTCTCCAGGAGCGAGGGATCATGAGCAGCGACTTGCGAGGAAAGGCGGTTCCTGCGTTCGGTCAGTTCGGTTCGCCGGGCCATTACGGTCGAGTCGGAATCGTAGGGACGCGATGCCTTGTCAATTCCGCTGAACACGGCCTGAAGTCCATAGTATTCGGCCTGAGAAATCGGATCGAATTTGTGGTCGTGACACCGAGCGCAATGCACGGTGGTACTGGCGAAAGTCGACATGACGGTCGTCACAATGTCATCGCGATCGAGGTATCGTCCGATTTCGCGGTCCAGTGAATCCTCCTGAATACTCTGCAATGAGCTTTCGTCCCAGGGCCCCGTGGCCAGAAATCCGGTCGCCACAATGGCCCAGGGATCGTCGGGGAACAGCACATCGCCGGCCAGTTGTTCCTGCAGGAAACGGTCATACGGCTTGTCCGCGTTGCAGGATCGAATCAGGTAGTCACGATACGGCCACGCATCCGGGCGAGGACGGTCCTGGTCGTGACCGTGCGTTTCTGCAAAATGAACAACGTCCATCCAATGCCTGGCCCAGCGCTCGCCATAACGGGGACTCGCCAAAAGCTGATCGACGACATCTGCGTAGGCTGACGGTGAACTGTTCGTCAGGAAAGCCGCCGACTCTTCTGCCGTTGGCGGCAGGCCTGTCAGATCAAACGTGACGCGACGAAGGAGAGTCCTCTTGTCCGCCGCCTCGGAAGGAGAAAGCCCGTTCGCTTCCAGTGAGGCCAGAATGAAGGCGTCGATAGGTGTGCGTGCCCATTCGGAGGCCTCAATCGCAGGCACCGATGGCATGCTGAGCGGTTTGTACGCCCAGTGGTCGAGTGGATCCACAGGCTTCGTTGATGCGGCAGCAGGCCAATCGGCACCCTCATCGATCCAGTTCCGGAGTACGGCAATCTCGTCGGCCGTCAGCCGATCACCTGAAGGCGGCATTCGAATGCTGTCGTCGCCCCCCGAGATGTAAGAGATCAGAGGACTCTCGGCACTATTGCCGGGTACAATCGCACGGCCAATTTCGCCGCCTTTGAAGGCACTCTCACTCACGTCCAGTCGGAATGCGCTGGACTGCTTCTTCGGACCGTGGCAGGAAACGCATCTTGCTGCAAAGATCGGCTGCACGTCCCTGACAAAGCTGATCTGACCAGCAGCCCCTGAGTCTTGCAGAACGGCCGGCACGGATTCGCGTTCATCAGCGAACACCATCGTCGCCAGTGCCAGAGTCGCAATGTAAACGGAAAACTTCATGCCTGGGCTCCTTTGCACGGCGTGCTGCAGCTTCACCCGAACAGTGGACTCAATTTCAACTTCAACAACTCCTTGAAACCGCACGAAAGCAGACTCGCCACGACCGTCGGTTCCTTGGCATCCAGCGCCAGAGACTATAACACGTGTCACCCTGAACAGGAAGAAGGTGAATGTCGAGTTTGACCTGCTGATGTGATCGGTTGAATCGTTTTTTTCTTTGGACAGCTGGAAATTCTCACTGGATCATTGCAGACTAGAGCGCTTCCAG
>JANNGQ010000847.1:0-2623 GCA_031403975.1 Planctomycetota bacterium | reverse complement strand
TCGCAACATGGTTTACATGGGGACGGTGACCGCCGCCGGCAAAGCCAGCGCGGTCGTCGTCGCGACCGGCATGAACACCGAATTGGGACACATCGCCGGGCTGCTGCAACGCTCTGAACCGGAGACGACACCGCTCCAACGGCGGCTGGCGGAACTGGGCAAAGTGCTGGTCGTCGTGTGCCTGGTCATCGTAGCCATTATTTTTGCTCTGCAACTGGTGCGCGGCGGCAAGTTGCTGGAGATGCTGTTGATCTCCGTCAGTCTGGCGGTGGCAGCCGTGCCGGAAGGACTCCCGGCCGTGGTGACGTTGACGCTGGCGTTGGGCCTGCAGCGCATGGTCAAACGGAACGCACTCGTCCGCAAGTTGCCGAGCGTCGAAACGCTGGGTTCTGTGACGGTCATCTGCTCGGATAAGACGGGGACTCTGACTCGCAATGAAATGACCGTGCGCGAGATTGTGACCGGCGGGGAGCGATATCAGGTCACGGGAGCCGGCTACGCTCCACAGGGGCAGTTCCTCAAAGTTTCGCCGACGAACGGTGGGCGTCAGCTCACTGCTAGTTTCAGCCAGCCGGCTGACGCCGACGGTTCGCCTCACCAGCCGACTGACGCCCGTTCACCGGAACCAGTCAATCCGCGTGTCGAGCAGGACCTCATCCAGGTGCTGACGACGGCCGCTCGGTGTAACAACGCGACGGTTAGTCCGCGCGGTGATGGCATCGACTCGTGGCAGGTCATCGGAGATCCAACCGAGGGGGCACTCATCGTGGCCGCACTCAAGGCCGGCATTGAATCGCGTGACCGCGAGCATCAGACCCTCCATGAAATCCCGTTCGATTCGGAACGCAAGGCGATGTCAGTCGTCGTGCGCGGGCCTGAAGGCACAGCCGTCATGCACACCAAAGGCGCGCCGGAAATGATCCTCGCGAAGTGCATCGCCGAACGGAGCGGCGGAAGAGTTGAGCCGCTCACCGACGATCGTCGCGGACAGATCATGCAATGGAATTCCGAGATGGCTGGTCGCGCGTTGCGAGTGCTGGCGCTGGCGTATCGCGAGTATTCGCAAACACAGGGAAACCATTACGACGAATCGGACCTGATCTTCGCCGGGTTGGTCGGCATGATTGATCCGCCGCGCGAGGAAGCCAAAGAGGCGGTTCAGAAATGCCGTGCGGCGGGCATTCGTCCCGTCATGATCACGGGCGATCATCCGGCGACGGCTCTGGCCATCGCCCGCGAACTGCACATCGCGGAGCCGGACGGCCGCGTGGTCACCGGGCAGGAACTCAACGCTTTGTCGGACGAGGAACTCAAGGTTCAGGTGGATCAGATTGCCGTCTATGCCCGTGTTTCCGCCGAACACAAGCTGCGGGTCGTGCGTGCCTGGAAAGCCCGTGGCCAGATCGTCGCCATGACTGGCGATGGCGTGAACGATGCTCCCGCAGTGAAGGCCGCCGACATCGGTATCGCGATGGGCGTGACCGGCACCGACGTGACCAAAGAGGCGTCCGACATGGTGCTCACGGACGACAACTTCGCCTCGATCGTCAACGCCGTCGAGGAAGGCCGCGGCATCTTTGACAACATTCAGAAGTCCGTGCTGTACCTGCTGTCGTGTAATGCCAGCGAAGTCATGCTGATGTTCTACGCCGCCCTGATTGGTTGGCCGATTCCGCTGATCGCGATTCAGATTCTGTGGATCAATCTGGTGACGGACGGACTGCCGGCGCTGGCCTTGGGCATGGAGCCGCCCGAGCGCGACATCATGAGCCGTCAGCCGCGGCCACCGCACGAGGCCGTGATTACGCGAGAGCGTGGGATGCTCATTCTGTTCCACGGCACGTTGATCGCGACCGTCGCGGGACTGGGATTCTGGCTGATCTACCAGGGGAACGAAGCGCATCTGGCCCGTGCTCGGGCCGTGACCTTCTGCATCACCGCCTTTGCTCAGCTCTTCTTTGCCATCGGCTGCCGCAGTCAGCGCTACACGATGCCCGAACTGGGCCTGTTCTCGAACCCGCACCTGCTCGGAGCGATTGTCATCTCCGGCTTACTTCAACTTATCGTCGTGTCACTCCCGTTCGCTCAGCCGGTGTTTGAAGTCACGACTCATCTTACGTGGGAGTGGCTGATGGTCTTTCTATTGGCCCTGACGCCCGTCACGATCATTGAAGTCGCCAAACTGGCCTCTAATGTCGAAGCGCTGGCGGTAGTGACCGCGACGCCGCTCGCCTCGATTGACCCCGATGGTCCGACGATAAAGCTGATAGACGTCACCGTTCGAGCGCGAGCCAGATGCGCGTCGTCGCCCTGGTAGATGATCCAGAAGCCCAGTGCCGCGACGGTTGCGACAAGTAGGCCATGGAACAGAATGAGCAGCCCTCGCTCTCGCGTAATCACGGCCTCGTGGGGTGGACGCGGCTGACGGCTCATGATGTCGCGCTCTGGCGGCTCTGGCGGCTCCATTCCCAACGCCAGCGCTGGCAGTCCGTCGGTCACAAGGTTGATCCACAGGATTTGGATGGCCACGAGCGGGACTGGCCAACCAATTAAGGCCGCGAAGAACATCAGTATCACTTCACCCACATTACACGACAGCAAGTAATGCACGAACTTTTGAATG
>JANNGQ010000846.1:0-2050 GCA_031403975.1 Planctomycetota bacterium | reverse complement strand
GGTCGGCCATCCGGCGGGCCGGCCTCGACGACATGCAGCCGGATGTCGCCGGCACGAACGAAACGCTCCCGAAAGCCTTCCGGGAGCGGGTCCAGCGGGTCGTTGGGTTCGAGCTCTTCGATGCAGCAAATACACCGGCGGCTAGCGCCTTGCCGCTCACAGAAATCCCTAAGTCCACGCCATTTGGGTCGAGCCCGGTGGCGATGGAATCACAGTCGTCGAACCAATCTCGACAATGGTTTCCCTGTCGATCCTCTCCGCATTCCTTACGTCCTCGTGCATCTTTGCGATCCGTGCGCGGTTCCGCTAGCTTCCCGTTTCGCTGAAATCCATCTTCTCCCGGAGCTTTCGAAATGCAACGCAATGCACTGTTCGCCCTTGCACTCACTGTGTCCGCGTCGTGGCCTTCAGTCAGCGAATCTGCGGAGCCCCTTAAAGCACTCATCGTGGATGGCCAGAATAATCACGCCGTGTGGCCGACAACTACAAAGATGATGAAGGCGTATCTCGAGCAGTCAAAGCTGTTCACGGTAGATGTTGCCACCGCTGCTCCGGAGGGAACGGATCCGAACTTCAAACCCGCGTTCAGCAAGTATGCAGTCGTGATCAGCAACTTCGGGCACGGTGCCGCAGCATGGCCAGAGGAGACTCAAAAGGCGTTTGAAGACTATGTCGGCGGCGGGGGTGGATTTGTCGTCATTCATGCAGCCGACAATTCGTTTCCTGAGTGGCCGGCGTACAACGAAATGATTGGGCTCGGCGGCTGGGGCGGACGTACCGAGAAGGACGGGCCGTACGTTTACACAAACGACAAGGGTGAAGTGGTCCGGGATGAAACTCCCGGCCCCGGAGGCAATCACGGGGCTCAATGGGAATTCCCGGTCGTGATCCGCGATCGCGAACACCCGATCACCGCCGGGATGCCGGTCGAATGGCTGCATACCAAAGACGAACTGTACGACAAGCTCCGCGGACCGGCCCGAAACATGAAGATCCTTGCCACCGCCGAATCCCAGGTCACCGGACGCCATGAGCCGATGATCTTCACGGTCGACTACCGCAAAGGCCGCGTCTTCCACACACCGATGGGCCACGCCGAATACTCCTTGGAATGCGTCGGCTTCATTACAACTCTCCTCCGCGGCACCGAATGGGCGGCGACCGGAAAAGTCACGAGCCCGATCCCTGCGGACTTCCCGATGGCGGAGCGGACCAGCATCCGGAAAACTGCGAATTGAGGCATCCTGTTCTGCTCGTTTCGCGGCAACTTTTGGTTGCGTCTTGAATTCGTTCTGAAAGTCGAATCTTCCCGAATTCCGTTCGCCAGTCGGAGACTTCTGATGAACCTGCGACATCCCCTCTCGTTGCTGGTTGCAGCGCTCGTTGCTGTGTTCGCTGCGAGTACCCGGCAAAGCGAAACTCAAACTCCGGAATCACCGAAGGTCAATGAAATGCCCGGCAAAAAGGTACTCGCGAAGCTCATCGGTCACTGGAAAGGGAACTGCCGGACATGGTTTGAACCGGGCAAACTGGCCGATGAGTCAGACGTTGTCGGCGAATTCGCAGACGTGCTCGGTGGTCGATTTGTTCGGCACACTTACGAAGGCACGATCCGGGGAAAACCTCGGCATGGCGAGGAGTTGCTTGCGTTCAATTCAGTGACGAAATCATTTCAGTCATCATGGGTTGACGACTTCCACATGAACTACGCCATCATGTTCTCGGAAGGCAAGCCCACCGAACACGGTTTCAGTGTCCGTGGCGAATACGACGTCGGCGAGAATCAACCACGATGGGGCTGGCGGACTGAGTATCATCTGATCGATGAAAATCATGTCACAATTACGGCCTATAATATCGAACCCGACGGAATAGAGGCCAGGGCCGTGGAGGTCACATACGAGCGAACGATCACTTCCCTGCCTGTCCCCACTGAGCATAGGGAACCGGGCTGAGGAATGCCTGATTTTCCAGCGGAGCACCTTTGCCGAGTTCGCTGATGAATGGTGTCAGGAAGAGGAATCCTGCGTAGCCGGCCAGCAGCGGGACC
>JANNGQ010000845.1:0-13643 GCA_031403975.1 Planctomycetota bacterium | reverse complement strand
ACTCCTGAATCGGTCAGCAACCGCACACACGGTCCCGGATTCTCCGCTATCCTTTTTGTGTATCATGTCGACCGAACACGGACAAGTATGAGTCAAAGGAACATGATGAAAAGCCTGCACTTCATCGCGTGGGGCACGTTTTCAACGTGCCCGCCCATCGCGCAGCGCAAACTCACCAGCCGAAGAAAACCGATACTGCTCCGCCCGCTCCACCAATCCAGGCACAACAGGGTTGCCATGCACATAC
This sequence comes from Planctomycetota bacterium, assembly GCA_031403975.1. Lineage (GTDB taxonomy): Bacteria > Planctomycetota > Planctomycetia > Planctomycetales > Planctomycetaceae > SXXK01. The sequence goes on along the minus strand of JANNGQ010000845.1, from coordinate 13,396 downwards.
GCCACAATGCGTTCCAATTCGTCCTCATCACGTACACAATGATCGTAAGACTCCCGCTGCCAGAATCCACCGGTTTTACAGAGCAACTTGTTGCACTCCACCGCCGAATGACGATTCACCGAATGCTGTATCCGTTGCCGAGGCGATCGCTCGTCCGTCGCCGGTCCCAGCGACCGCACCCATTCGTCGAGCGGCCGGAAGACCCAGTGATAGTGGCTGGGCATCACCACCCAGGCGATTAGGTCGTACCGTTCGCCAGCAAAGTGCTTCAGAGATTTCTCGACCTCTTCCGCCAGCCGCGAGTCTTCCAGATGTCGGACGGCCGGTCGGAGATCGAGCCAGTCATCGTGCCTGGCAAAGACCTGCTTCCAGTGCCTTGCTTTCCAGTCCCCTGCGGACAGGCCAGCCGGTTTCGGTTGTCGTTCGAGACTGTTTCGGAATCGTTCGATCTCGACTAAGCCCTGAGCCGGGATACTGTCAAGCAAGCAGGTCGTGATGAAGTAGATCGCACCAGGCAAGTCCCAATGCGGGAGTCTCCGACGTGAGAACTTTTCTCGCACGATGTGTCCCATGTTCTTGGGGAAATGAGCACGATGAAATCGTGCTCCACGTGGAGCACGTTTCCAACGTGCTCATCCGTCGCGCCTAGAACGGAAACCGGCTGTCAATCTCTGCGTTCGCAAGTTCGACAAGGAATCCAGACAGCCTGTCGACCATCACGTCCATCAGCTTTCGGCCTTTTTCTGCCGTCGCGGCGTGAGGATTGCCGGCCCCGGTGTTCGTCGTCAGCAGGTGCCACGGGCGGGTAATCGCGACCCAGCCGTTGTTCACCGCCGCAAGGCGAGTCTCTGCAGTCGCACCAGCATCCGCGGCCAGCGAACCGTCTGCGTTCTTTCTGACCAATTGGTCAAAGTACGCCAGTGCCAATGACGTTTCGACTTCTCCGGCGTGGTCGTCCGCCTCTTTGAAAATGGATTTCGTGACGTCTCCGATGAGTCCCCTGAACCAGTCACAGAGGAACAACTGCACCGGTGTTTTTCCGTGCAGTTCTCTCAGCAACGGCTTGAATTCGTTACCGCCATGGCTGTTCAGGATCAGCACTTTCCGGATGCCGTGACCCTGCAGCGATTCGACCAGATCCTGAATGACTTTGGCCAGAGTCGACGGGTTGACGTTCATCGCCAGGCGGAATCGGGATTGATTGGTCTCTGTGCCGTAGGGAATCGTCGGCAGCAGAACTACGCGCGCCCCGAGGTTCCACGCAGCCTCGCAGACTCGCGTGCCGATCGCTTCCGCCTCAAAAGTGTCTGTCCCGTACGGCAGGTGCAGGTTATGCGGTTCCGTCGCGCCCATCGGCAGCACGGCAACCTGATAGTCACAATCTTTGACATGAGCGTAATTCGTTTCTGCCAGGACCCACGGTCGCATCAATCACCTCCAGACGCGTCACACAACTCTGAACTGTAGCTACGACTGACTGCGGTCTTTAACGACCTGCCTGCAGATACACTTCTTCATAGGGCTGCACGACCACAAATCCGTCGCCCTTAAAATGCATCTGAATTGATTCGCCGCTGCCGCGTCCGAAAAAGGTCTTCAGAGAAATGTCCTTCTTGAATTCCGGCGTCAGATTGCCCGACCAGGCGATCGTGGCGTTGGGATCTGTCGTGACGGGCTGATCCGGAAGGACTCGCAGCGTCATCGGCTGAAAATGGGAGGTGATCGCAATCATGCCGGTGCCGGACAGCTTCACGTTGAACAATCCACCCGCCAGCATCCCCGTAATGCTGCGCATCATTTTGATGTCCCACGAGACAGTCTGTTCCAGCGCCAGCAGGTCGTTGCCGTTCACGAAGAGGGACTCATTCTTCAGGCCCAGGATGCTGATGCGTTTGCCGGAGTCAGCGAGATAGAGCCGTCCGCGACCCTCGGCCCGGGTGAGCTTCGTGCCTTCTCCACTGACGGCCTTCTTCAGAAACTTGCCGATCCCTTTCTCCAGTATCCCTTCGCGAGTGAACTTGATCCTGCCGAGGTACGCCACCATAGATCCCTTTTTCGTCCAGACCATGCCATCCAGATTCACTTCCAGCATATAAGGGCTTTCGAGTTCGAAAAAGCCCTGGCCGAGATCCTGCTGCGATGTCTGCTGCACGAATTCCGACAGCGAATAGCGCTGATCGTCATCATTCGGCAGCGCACTTTGTCTCGACGGAGAAAACTGCGGAGCCGAACCAAAGACTGACGTGGCCTGAGTCGGTTCGTCGTCGTATTCCTCGTCGGCATCATCCTGGGCAGACAGCGCGGGAACCTCAATCGTCTCACTGCATCCGGGACACGCCACTTTGCGACCTGCATACTTGTCCGGAACCTTGAGCCTCTTTCCGCACTGGCAGCGAATTTCGATCGGCATCGACACACCTCTGCAGGATGGTTCAAGAGATTTCTGCTGCATCAGCCGCCACGCGCCAGCGTCCGGTTGCCCCAGGGAGCTCTGATTCATCCTACCGCAGCGTTCGGCTTTTTAGCAGCGTCGTCGTTCCCCGACAAATCGAAATCTGCCGACACGATATGATCCGGCGTTCCGAAGCCGATGATGGCTGAATGCACAGCCGGATGCTGCAGCACGAACTCCAGCGCCATGCCAGTCGATACATGCGTTCCCGCCGGACCGTCGTCGGCCATTCTGGCTGCCTGCTGCAGATCCTGTTCGTAAAGTGACAGCGGAAAGAATGGCGTTGTCAGGGTATGCCTGCCCGGCGGGGCACCGAGCAGCGCGCCGGCCGCAAAGACGCGGATCGCGAACACACCGAGGTTCAGCTGCTGGCAGACTTCGAAGATGTTGCCATAGTTGCGATCGTCAGATCCCGGCGACATCTCCGCTCCGGCACTCGGATTCAGCACGTTGAACGGAGCCTGAATCGTATCGAACTTTTCTGATCGCAGGACCTCTTTCATCGCGTCGGGATGCCCGGTGCCGGTGAGTCCGATAAAACCGACAAGTCCCTGTTCGCGAAGCGAGCAGAGTGACTCGGCAACACCTCCGTGTCCCAGAATCCTTTCGACGGACAAGGAACACGGCTCGTCGCCTGTGGATTGCGTCATCCCGTTATGCAGTTGCAGAAGTGTCACTCGTTCAGCCTGTAGGCGCTGCAGACTTGATTCCACGCTGCGCTGGATCTGACTCTGGAAACTCTCCCCGCATTCGGGGTCCAGTCGAACCTTGGTCGCCAGGTGAAAGGGCGCAGCGGTCTTCCCCTGCAGTTCCTTCAGCACACGCCCCAGCGTCCGTTCAGACGATCCCTGTCCGTAACCCGGAGCCGTGTCGAACCAATTGATTCCGCGTTCCAGCGCCGTGCGAACGGCCTCGCACTGCAAATCGTGATTGTCGCCCGTCATCAGCCCGGAAACCGGCCCGCAGCCAAAGGCCACCCGCGAAACGCGCAGTCCCGTCCGTCCTAATGTCGTATATTGCATCGACCGACTTTCCTGCACCGTTCCCGATTACGTCCTGCGGCGAGCGAGGGACTCTGACGTCGCGGAATTGTAGCTGAAGTCGTTCGTTCGACTGTCCCACATTTGACCCCAACGGCCTCGAGGACTGTCGGTTTTGTCGTGGAGCCCGCTTCCAGCCGGCCTTGTCTGGTTTATCGTGGGGCCGGCTTCCAGCCGGCCTGGACTGGAAAAAGCGCAAGTGCTTTTGAATCGACGAGTCCGGCGGGAAGCCAGCCCCACAAAGAATCGCGACGAGGCAGGCTGGAAGCCTGCCCCACAAGGAATCACGAGTCCGCAACGACCATTCCGGAATCGTTCTGATCTGCGCCGTTCCTGAAGGCTCCCGCAGCTCCTGTTTCGTGATTGTCATCAAACGCCCGGATCACCGCACAATTGTCGCTCGCACCAAAGCCCATTGCGGAAGCCCGCTCCAGAAGTGCATCGTGAACCTGGCTGAGGGGCAGGGCGGCCTTATGCCGGCGACCAAGTTCCAGTATCAGCCGGACATCTTTCCAATGCTGGTCGAGTCGCGCCTGAGGCGTGAAGTCACCAGTGAGCATCTTCTGGCCCTTTGTGTCCATCACACGCGAATACGCTGCTCCGCACTTCAGAATCTGCAGCATCTGGGACAAATCCACGCCGCAGCTTCGTGCAAGACTCAGACCTTCCGCCAATACAGCACGATTCAGTCCGAGCACCAGATTCACTATGAGCTTTGCCGTCGCACCACTGCCGGTAGTCCCCGTGTGAAACAGTTTTGACGAGAGTGCCTGCAGCAGCGGCAGCACCAATTCAAACGCTTCTCGCTCGCCGCCGACCAGCATGACGGTTTCGCCCGATTGAGCCTGCACGCTGGACCCCACGACGGTCGCATCGAGATACCGGGTTCCGCATTCCGCCAGACGGCTTCCGAGCAATCGCGAGGTTTCAGGCGCACAGGTCGTCGTGTCGATGATCAGATGACGATCAATTGCGTTGCCCGTATCGTCGATCAGTCGCTGCACGACATCGCCGTCGGGCAGACTCAGGAATACAATTCGGCATTGCCGAAACACGTCGGCACTGTTGTCGGTGACCTGCCCGCCGAGTTCGCGGAGTCGAGTCCGGCATGGCTCAGAGATGTCGAACCCCGTGACCGCTCTGCCTGCCAGCATGAGGCGTTGCGCAATCGCACTTCCGAGCAGTCCTGCACCAATGAGTCCGATCGAAGCCCGACTGCTGATTTCATGAGCCAGGCTCAGCCACGTCTGGTCGGAAGGACTTCGCATCCGGTCCGCTGGCTCCGTCATGCCTCATCCTCCAGCGTCTTGTTGTCTCGCCGCGGGGCGAACCAGATGATGATCATCCCGAGGGCGTAGATCATGCCTGTCCGGAAACCGATCGTGGCATAGTCGCCCTGAAAGGCGTCCATCCTCAGCCCGACAAAAATCACGACGATCGCCGCAATGATGCGACCTGAGTTAAACGAAATCCCGGTACCGGTCGAGCGCACACGGGTTGGAAACAGTTCCGGCAGAAACAACGGTAACCAGCCGAAGTAGGTCACACCGAAAAAGCCCAGCAGGAACGTGAACATCCCGAATTGCGGATGCGTCGGTGTCAATTGAGTGAACAACCATGAACTGACCGCAAACGTACAGAGACTGATCAGAAAGTACGTCAGCCGTCGTCCGACGACACTGGCAATCACGCCGCCGATCAGACTCCCCAGAATTGCGCCGCTCGATCGCGTGATCATGGTCCATGCTTTTTGGCGGGAATTCTGCTTTGATCGTGCGGGTGCAGGTGCCGCCGGACGGAGCGCGGACTTCCCATCCGCGCCGGTCTCACTCGTGGCACTCGCTTCCGCCGTCGAATCCGCATCACTCTGACCCTGTATTCCAATCGCTTTCTGTTCCGCAGCCTGTTTTTGCGCGGCAACCTGATCCGTCCATGGCACAACCCAGTTCGCGTTTGCGGCTGTTCCGATGACTGGGATTGCGCCGAGCGCGATGCCCAGCAGTGTCCGATACAGAAGCGGCGGTCGAAACACTTCCGCAATGCTCGACCCCCGGGCTGCAGAAGGCGGCCCGATTCCGGACGCTGCTGCGGCGTTCGGTGATTTCCGCTCTTCGAGCGTCTTTCTTGCGGCAAGCCACTTAGACGACTCCGGAACGACTGCCAGAATCCACAGCCCGATCATCAGTGGTGAGGCACCGACAAGAAGGACCCAGCGCCAACTGGTCCCGGTAATCTCAAAGCATAAACCGATCACGCCAAGCAGCACGAATCCGAAGTTAGCCGCCGAGCCCAGCAATCCCGCGAGAAGAGGTCTCGAAGCCGACGGCCATGCCTCCGCTACCAGGGCAACGGCATTCGGCCAGGATCCCCCGAAACCCAGGCAAGCCAGAAAGCGCACGGTCCACATCAGTTGCGGATCGGTGACGAACCACGCCGTCAGAGTCAGTGAGGAGTAACAGACAACACTCCAGCCCATGGCGCGGGTTCGTCCCGCGCGGTCTCCCAGCCAGCCGAACAGCCAGCCACCCGCAGCCGCTCCCAGCATGAACGCTGCCTGGTTCCACGCAAACCACTGCGTCACCAGCTTCTCGGCAGTACCAGGCCCGAGGAGTTCGAGCATCATCTGACGATGAATCAGCACGAAGAGTGCGTTTTCGAGCCCCGCGAACATCCAGGCCAGGAACGCCGCAGCCAGCATCAGCCGCTGCCGGCGTCTGATCTGACTGTCGTCGAAGTCGCGAATGGTCGTACTCGCAGCCGTCATTCGTCACTCCGCGCGTCAGCGATGTCAACCAGCGATAAACCCAGCCGGCGGAGCGGCTGGACAACAGTAGGTCACAGCGTCTACATCGATCAAACCAACTCCGGCATGACTTTGCCGCCATCCTCGACAAGGTACTGCGGGCGGCCGTTGTGGTCGGCGATTGTGGTCTGATCAACACGGATTCCCATGTGGTGAAACAGTGTCGCATAGACTTCGCTGTACGTGACCGGTCTCATGATCGCCTCACCGGCAATGCGGTCCGTGGCACCGATGACCTGCCCGTGCCGGAATCCGCCGCCTGCCATCAGCGCACAATTCACCTGAGGCCAGTGATCGCGACCGACGATGTCGCTGATTTTCGGAGTCCTGCCGAACTCACCCCAGATAATCACCGCGCAGTCGTCGGCGAGGCCGCGCACATGCAGGTCTTCAATGAGGGCACTGACGCATTGATCAAAGATTGGGAAGTCTTCCTTCTCGCGATTAAAGATTGTGTTATACGGTCCGCCGTGCCAGTCCCACTTACTGTAGTTAAGTGTGACGACTCGCACCCCGGTTTCAATCAGGCGTCTCGCCACCAGCAGACTCTGCGGAACTCGCGGCGCACCATTCTCGTCGATGAAGACTGCCGGGTTTCCTGTTCCATAACGTTCCACGATGCGGGGATCTTCCTTCGAAAGATCCAGGGCTTCAGCAAGTCGGGACGATGTCAGCAGTCCCATTGCCTGATCGGTAAAAGTATCCATGCCGATCATTGTTCTCGAGGCATCAATGTCGCGACGCAGCTGGTCCACGCCGCGGAGCAGGGATTTCCGTTCGGCCAGACGTTCCAGCGAAACTCCATTCAGAACCATATCGTCTTTGGTGGAACCCATCGGGCGGAAGGGCGCGTGAGCCGTCCCCAGGAATCCAGGACCCGGTTCATTGTACGGGCCGTGCGTGCAGGGATAGCACAGACTGACAAAGGGCGGTGCGGCCTGAGCCGAAGATCCGAGGACACTGGAAACAACGGACCCGAACTGAGGCCAGCCGCCGGATGGTTTTGCTTTTTGCGGGTCATGACCGTTGAACACCTGAACGGCGTCATGGCCTGCCTGGTTACCGACCAGCGAACGAATGATCGTGAACTTGTCAGCCAGCGTCGCAAGCCGGGGGAATGCTTCGCAGATTTCCATGCCGGGAACGTTGGTTGCGATCGGTCTCCACGGACCGGCAAATTCTCTCGGAGCCTCAGGTTTCAGGTCGAACATGTCCTGGTGAGGCGGTCCGCCGACCAGATAAATCATGATGACCGACTTCGGCGACTTCTTAATGCCCGCAGCGTCTTCCGCTTTGAGGATCGAAGGCAGCGTCCAGCCCCCTGCCGTTCCCATCGCTGCGAGCGTGCCAATCCTGAGAAGACTGCGTCGCGAAACTCCGTCGCAAACCCGACGGCTTCGATCCCGTTGACCGTTCAGCTGCAGCATTCGTGGCACTCCTGAGCGTTCAAAAACATTTGTCGGGCAGCGCAACGCAGTGAAGGATTGAACGAAGCGCTTTTCAAGGCGACCGCGACGTCCCTTCTCCCCCTTGAAAGGGGAGAAGGTGGCCGGAGGCCGGATGAGGGGGTATTCGTTGTTTCTGTTGCTGGCAAATCCTTCACGGAGTCGCGGCAAGCCGCGAAGTCCCGCCCGGCAAGCGGAACCTACATGGACATTACGCACTTGATACCACCGATGGTATCCTGAATCCAGACCAGGCGCACCAGATCGATTGCGCAGTCTGACGGCAGTGCGAGCTCTTGCAAATCAAATGTTCAGGTGCTGGATCGACCCGACGCGGCATAATCCCAGCGGAAACGGCTTCAATGATCCGGGCCGGCGCGAACGGCATATCGTCGAAAGTGCAGGAGAACGGCTGCGGTTGTGAAAATTACAGAGTCTCACGGTCGGAGCGTCTACTCGGGCACTGCTCGTAGATGCCGGCGGGCTTTCTCGCTCGTTTGCTAGTTCCCGTGTAGTGCGTTGAACTTGATCGCCATCGTAGGCGACGTGTTTCATCCGCACAGCCTTCAGAGACACGAGGAAGCCATGAACCACGTCAACACAACACTACCCTCCACTTTCCTGGAGACCTAGCGCACGGTTTCGCGGCGTCTGGACGACCTGCTGAGCGGCAAAGCGGGAGATGACCGGCATGAATACCTGATCCTCATCGAATCGTTTCTCTACAGCCTCCCGCTGGCCACGGATGAGTACGGGTTGGCGCAGAACCGTATCCGCAATGCCCGGCGATACTACCAGGCCCGTGAAGTCGGTGCGGCACGATACGAGTTGCGACTGTTGATGTGCTCGCTGCGACACAGGTTTGCGGATCAGGTCGCCATCGAACCGCGACGGCGGCTGCGCCGACCCAGCGGCAGATGAAACTGCCCCTGCTTTGCTGTACGCGTCAATACGGATGAGTCAAGATCCTGGCCGTGAATCCCAACCATGCATCACCCCTGTCCTCAACTGAATCAGTGACCGAGTGGCTCGGCATGCTGAAGGCCGGCGACGTGGTGGTCGGCCAGCAACTCTGGCAGCACTACATCGAACGGCTCGTGCGTCTGGCGAGTCGCAAACTGGGGGACGCCTCGAAGAAGGTGTCGGACGAGGAAGATGTCGTCCTGTCCGCGTTCAATGCTCTGTTGCAGGGCGTGGCCGAGGGACGATTTGCGCGGCTGGATGACCGCGACGACCTGTGGCAACTGCTGGTGATGTTGACCGAACGGAGGGCGATCGGCGTCCGGCGTCGAGAGCAGGCGGAAAAGCGCGGGGGCGGCGATGTCCGCGGGGAATCGGCGCTCGCAGGGCCGAGGGGATCGGGGTCGCCCGGGCTGGGACAGGTGGCGGGCGTGGAACCGACGCCGGAGTTTGCCGCTCAGATGGCCGAAGACGTTGCTCAGCGTCTTGCAACGCTGGGCGGGCAACCGCAACTGCAGCAGATCGCCTGCGATAAGATGGCTGGCTATACGAATACTGAGATTGCTCAACGGCTGGAGTGCAGCATCCGCAGTGTGGAACGGCAGTTGAGTCTGATTCGTCAACTATGGACATAGGCCCCAATGTGCCCCGACACTCCGTGACGGGAATCCTCGCCACGGAGTGTCGAGCCACAATGACTGTCTTGAAATGTAAGCAGAGCTAATACCATGAGCAACCGCGATGACAGCTTACTCGATTCCGTCCCGGTGAATGTGCTGCTGGAAATCAACCGACTGTGCGTTGAGTTCGAACAAGCCTGGCGCGACGAGCAGTCACCCCGGATCGAGGATTTTGCTGCCCGGATGTCGGGCGACGCTCAGGTTGCGGCGATTCGCGAACTGATCGCTCAGGAAGTCGACTTGCGGTGGGCGGCGGGGCAGTCCGCTGAAGCGGAGGAATATCACCAACGCTTTCCTCAGCATTCCCGAGCCGTGAATGCGGCCTTCTCTCTGCTGGCGGGACGCCGGCGCTCCACGGGGCAAAGGGCCGACACAGAGTCGTTCCTGGGTGAAGATGTCTCTGAGACGGACCACAGCCGTCCGCTGGCTGGTGCCAAGAGGAACGCAACAAGTCCGCCTCAGGATCCAGGTCTTCCAGAGCGTTTGGGCCGATTCATGATCGAACGTCAACTGGGACGCGGCGCGTTCGGCGATGTCTACCTGGCTGACGATCCAGAACTCAACCGCAAAGTCGCACTCAAGGTGCCTCGCCGCGAACGGTTCTCTTCGCCTGAGGACATGGACATCTTTGTGCAGGAAGCCCGCACCGCGGCAGGGTTGACGCATCCGGGGATTGTCACGATCCACGACGTCGTCCGTGAGGGCGACTCGTTGTTCATCGTCCAGGAATATATTGCCGGGCAGGATTTGGCGCAGTACTTGAAGACCCAGAGTTCCTGGTTGTCCGCCGAGCAGGCGGTGGGCCTGCTGATGTCGATTGCCGAGGCATTGTCGTTTGCCCATCAAAAAGGCTTCGTCCATCGGGACCTGAAGCCGGCCAACATCCTGCTCGATGCGCAGCTGCGACCATGCGTCGCGGATTTTGGCCTGGCGGTACACGAGACCCTCCAACGGCGACGTCGAGGCGACCGATCGGGCACACCGGCCTACATGTCTCCGGAACAAGTCCGCGGGGAAACGCATCGGCTGGACGGACGGAGTGACATCTGGAGTCTGGGAGTCATCCTGTACGAACTGCTCACGGGTCGTCAGCCCTTTCATGGCGATACCCGCAACGAGCTGTTCGACGAAATCAAACACCGCGACCCATCGCCGACACGGCAGCGACAGCCGCAGGTCCCCGCCGAACTTGATCGCATCTGCCTGAAGTGCCTCAACAAGCAAGTCACGGATCGCTACTCCAGTGCCCTCGACCTGGTTGACGACTTGCGGCACTGGTCGGCACCACGCGCGTCCGCACCACAGCCTCCGGTCTCCGTGACAATCGTGCCCAAGGGCCTCCGCTCGTTCGATGCTGGTGATGCCGACTTTTTTCTGGAACTGTGCCCGGGACAAAGAGATCGTGATGGCTTGCCGGAGAGCATTCGCTTCTGGAAAACCCGGATCGAAGAAACGGACATTGACCGCACGTTTGCGGTGGGGTTGGTGTACGGCCCAAGCGGCTGCGGCAAATCTTCGCTGGTCAAAGCGGGCCTGCTCCCGCGACTCGCTGCGCATGTCCTGCCGATCTACGTTGAGGCGACTCCCGCCGACACCGAGGTGCGAGTGCTCAAGGGACTGCGGAAAGTCTGTCCCGCGATCCCCCCAGACGCATCGCTGCCGGAAGCGTGCGAATCGCTGCGTGAAGGCCACTGGCTGCCGGCCGACCGCAAGGTCGTGCTGGTACTCGACCAGTTCGAACAATGGCTGCATGCGCATGGGGCCGAGCAGGACACTCAATTAGTCACGGCATTGCGTCACTGCGACGGCGGGCGGCTGTAGGCCGTGGTGATGATCCGAGATGATTTCGCCATGGCCGCCGCTCGATTCATGGACGTTCTCGACATTCCGATATTGCAAGGAGTGAACTTTGCGACTGTCGATCTGTTCGACGTACGTCATGCGTCGAAGGTCCTGACGCAGTTCGGTCGAGCGTTTCAGCAGCTTCCGCCGGACATCCAGCCATTGACCGACGCACAGGAGCAATTCGTGTCTGTCGTCGCAGCGGGACTCGCCCAGGATGGCAAGGTCGTTTCGGTACGTCTGTCGCTGTTTGCGGAGATGATCAAGAGTAAACCGTGGACCATCGCCACATTGGAAGCCGTTGGTGGAATGGAGGGAATCGGCGTCAACTTCCTTGAAGAGACCTTTGTCTCACGAACCGCGAACCCCAAACACCGGCAACAGCAAGTGGCCGCTTGTGGTGTGCTACGGGCTCTGCTTCCGGAACAGGGCACGGATATCAAAGGTCACATGCGATCGCAGGCAGAGTTGCAGGAGGCATCGGGGTATGTCGTCAGCTCCCTGAGCGGCACGGCGCTAGCCGCCGGTTCTGCGGGCGACAACGACGTCACGACACCGGTGGCTAGCGCCATTCCGCTGAAAGTGACGGCGGACTTCGCAGGACTGCTGCGCATTCTGGACGGCGAACTCCGGCTGATCACCCCCACCGATCCCGAAGGCCAAAGCGATTCACAGAGTAGAACGATTGTCCCCAATCGTTCAAGACCCACCGAAACCGATCGCGGAAACAGTGCCACGGGAGGTTCCGAAGGCGGTGAACAAAACGAAGGCAGGGAACAATTGGGACAATTGTTCTACAATGGTAGTGCGCGTTACTACCAGCTCACCCACGACTACCTCGTCCCCGCCCTTCGAGAATGGCTCACCCGCAAGCAACGCGAAACCCGCAAAGGTCGTGCCGAACTAAAGCTGTCCGAACGCTCAGCCCTATGGAACGCCAAACCAGAAAACCGCCATCTGCCGTCGTTGCCGGAATGGCTCCGCATTCGCACGCTGACCGATTCGAAGCACTGGACAACACCGCAGCGGGCCATGATAAACCGGGCCGGTCGCTTCCATCTATTTCGATCGACAACAGTCATCATGCTCCTGGGGCTTGCCGCCGTGGCCGGGTTCTGGACCTGGAGTCGTGTAGATCAGAATCGACGCGCCCTGCTGGCCGAGAGCTCGAAGAAGCAGGAGGCGACTCGCATCGAAGGCCTCGTGGGGCGTCTTGTGAGCGCCGAACCAGACCAGGTGCCGGAGATCGTCAAACAATTGGATGCCAATCAAGCTGTCGCCGCGACGTATCTGTCGCCGCTGCTCTCTGCGGAGGCCAAAACCATCGACGAAAAACGCTCGCTGTTGCATGCACGTCTGGCGACGGTTGCTCGTGACAAATCTCTGGTCGAACCATTGCTGGAAGAATTGTTCACGAACAAAGTCGCCTACATCGGTCCGATTCGTCAGCAACTGCGTCCGTATGCGGGGCAACTCACGGGAAAGTTACGAGCCATCCTGCGGGACGACAAAGCCGAGGCCAAGCGCCGGTTTCGCGCGGCGGTGGCGCTGGCAGATTACATTTCCGAGTCTGGAGCCACCTCGTGGACGGATCAGGACCTGCAATTTGTGGTAGGGCAACTGGTTGTGGAAAATGCGGAATTCCAGCCGCTATTGCGTGAGAACCTGCGGCCGATCAGCAAACTACTGCTTCCCGACCTCGAAAAGATCTTCGGTGAGGCAACATCGACCCACGCTCAGCGGCTGAGTGCTGCGAATGCGTTTGCCGACTATGGCGCCAGCGATATTCCGAAGTTATCCCAGTTACTCACAGTGGCGACTCCGGCACAATATGCCGTGCTCTATTCACTCGTCGCAGCCACTCCCGCACCTTCGACAGTCGAGGATCTCGGCAAGATTGCCGCCACGCTGCCCCCGGCGGAACTGGGCTCGGTGGAACGCGTGCCCTATGGTCAGCATCGAGCCAACGCTGCGGTGACGCTGCTGCGACTCGGGGAACGTGAGAAAGTGCTGCCGGTGTTTGGTATGACTGACGACCCCGAGGCGCTGACGCAATTCATCTTTCGCTGCCGCGACCGCGGGGTGCGGGCGGAAGAACTGCTGGAGTGTCTGCACCTTGTGAGCGATACACCGGGGGATCGGCATCCTCGGAACACCCGGTATGCGCTGCTGCT
>JANNGQ010000844.1:0-5444 GCA_031403975.1 Planctomycetota bacterium | reverse complement strand
CTGTACCCGGAACATGGCAAGGGAGCACAACCGTTCCGCGACATGGCGAGGAATGTCGCGAACGATCTGCGGATCGATCATTCCCTCCCGAAGCCGGGTTCCCGGCAGCCCCAGACGACGACCCAGAAACGGCACGAGCCGATCTTCGTCGATCAGCCCCATTTCGATCAGCAGCTCCCCCAGCCTTCGCCTGGAGGAAGTCTGTTTCGAGAGCGACCCTTCAAGGTCTTCGCGTCGCAGGAGTCCGGCGGCGACCAGCGCTTCTCCCAGCGGCATGTCGCACGGGAGATCCGTCTGAACAGTCGGCAGCACAGCAACGGCAGCAGGTCGACGATTTGTCTTTACTCTCGGCGGACGGAGGTGCATTGTGCTCATGTTGCGAAGCTCCCGAGAGCCGTGAGTTGGTTGTCGAAGCATTCGAAGCGCCGCGCAAGACCGGTGACGCTGAAGATCTCCTGAACGAGAGGATTCAATCCGGTAAGTTTCACAACGCCGCCTCGCCGGCGGCAGGAGTCCTGAGCTTCCAGAGTCAGTTCCAGGGCTGCGCTGTCCAGGGCAGGAACAGCTGTCAGATCCATCAGCAGCAACGGCTGTCCAGTGGCCGACTTCGTGCGCAATGACTCGCTCAGCGGTTGCAATTCGCCGACAAGCATGGCTCCTTCAATCTGAATTACACAGACGGAGCCTTGTTGGTTGAACGTGAATCTCATGGGATGACAAAGTGTCTCAGATACGGCATCAGCCGGGAGTCAGTTTTGCGAGGGACGCCGGGAGAACCAGAGTGAACCGACTGCCCTTGTTCAGTGTACTGATCACATCGATCCGGCCTCCATGCAGCCGCGCGACGTCCTGGGCAAACGCGAGTCCAAGCCCGGTTCCCTGAATGTCGTGGACTCTTGGATCGCTGCTCCGGAAGAACCGATGGAACAGTTTCGGGATTTCGTCCTCCGCAATCCCGATGCCATTATCGACCACATGGAAGCGGACTTCATTTCCATCATGTTCGGTTTCGAGCCGGATTCTGCCGCCTTCCGCGGTGTACTTGATTGCGTTTCCGAGCAGATTGACGAGTACCGCCACGAGCTTGTTTTTGTCCACGTTCAGTTCCGGAAGTCGAGGAGGAATGAGGGCCTCGAATTCCAGCGACTTTTGTTCAAGGAGCGGACGAATGTTGTCCTGAACCTCGCGGACCAGGCGATCGATCTGCGTCTCGTGACGATCCAGCGTCATGCTGCCGGCCTGCATGTGGCTGATACTGAGCAGATCATCGATGATACGATCCAGACGTGACGCTTCTGAAAGAATCACGTTCAGAAACTGACGTTGCTCGGTCGGATCAAGATCACCACCGGCAATCAGCGTTTCCGCATAGGCGCGGATGTTGCTGAGTGGCGTTCGCAGTTCATGCGTCGCCGCAGTGACAAAGAGGTCGCGGGTTTCCAGCGAAAGTTTCTGCTGTGTAATGTCGCGCACCGTCCACAGAAACGTCGGTCCCGACTCGGACAGACATTGCCGCGAAACGCGGAACACACCATCCACAGTCTCGTTGCCGCGCTTGAATTCAAACGTCATCGGTGCCAGAGTGCGATGGTCGGTCAGGCTGGCCAAATGCGACTCGAAGCTGGTGAATCCACGGAACAACTCGTGAAACGGACGCTGACCCGGGTCATCATCCAGTGCGGTGTCGAGATTCAGGAGCGACACCATCGCGTCATTCTGCCATTGGATCATTCCGGCGGCGTCTGTGACCGTGATCCCGTCGGAAAGTGAGCACAGGACATGCTCTGCAATCATATCTTCGTCCGGACTTTGACTCTGAAGAACGTCGTGGGCTTCATCCAGCAGTCGCTGCACGCACGCCGATTCCACAAGTCGGTTCCATCCGGTCGCTGCACGATCGGCTCCCGCCACCCGCTGCAGTGTCAGCGGAGAGATCTCCCGACATCCGGCGAGACAACTCAGACGCCGATCGATTTCAATGCAGGTGCCAAGTCGGCGCTGCATCGCCCAGCCGCCGGCGAGCACGAGCGCTATCAGAACTGACAGCAACCAGAGGATCCGTGTATCAGCGGAAGTGACGAATACCACAGCCGCAAGCAGACTCAGCAGGCCGATCGCAGAGTGCAGAGCAATCGTATTCCGCAGCAGCGGGCTGCCGGAACTGATAACCGATGCGTTGGACATAAAGTGCGGGCCGTTTTGTCAGAGTCGCACACAGATTGACGTACTGAACAGGAAGTCGAGTCCGGGATCGTCAGAGCACATTGGTTCGCGATACTCATGAATGACCAGCCGCGACAGCACCGCGAATCAGTTCAATGGCTTTCTCAACCAGCGCTCTCGGGCTGAACGGTTTGCAAAGGATGGCCGGCAGGCGCAATTCTTCCAGAGTCAGCGGATCGATCTCCAGCCCCTTGGCTGTACAGAAGAGGATCGGCAAATCCCGATAGACCGGATCGCTGCGAAGATGGATGCAGAGTTCCAGGCCGGACATGCCAGGCATCTGACAGTCTGTCACGATCAGATCCGCTGGTGCTTCCTGCAGCATTCGCAGCACCTGCCCGCCTTCAGTAGCCGTGCGGACGTCGAATCCTGCACGAGCCAGGTTGAATCTGATCACGTCCTGCAGAACGCGATTGTCTTCCGCTACGATCACCTGATGCCTGGTCACAATGTAAATCCTCGTCACTCAACGGGAATGAGCCCGACGGCATGTACTGCACAAAACCAATCTCGCGCGAACAGCCGCGTCTGCGGCAGCACGACGATACCTTTGCGAAACCATAGTTCACATTTATCAACATGATTCCCCGCCGGGAAGAATCTGAAGCAGATTCGAAACAATACGATCGGGCAACGTGCATCAAGGACTACCGGCAGAAGATCCACGCAACCTTGCGCCGCAAGGATTGCTACTGTCTGCCCCGCCGTTCAAAACGAAAAAACCGGGATTCACCCCGGTTTGTCGTTCAGGATCTCAACGCGGTGTCGGACGCAGACCGCTTACCACGCGCCGTACCCTGAATCGTCGACGAAGAATTCGCCGGTTGTTTCATTGTAGGCCCAACCGTTATCACCTGTTGCAGCAAAGGTCCCGCTGAAACTCCGTACCGTATTGTCTCCTGACTTTCCCCCGATCTGCGGAGCCGGAAACGTACTGCCCTGCAGCGACTTCTTCAGAGCGAGATTGAAGGTGCTGAACGGAGGATAAATACCGGTCGTGGCCCGGTAGAGTTCGATGGCATTTCGAATCGTGGTCAGTGACTGTCGAGTCCCGTTCTCGCGGGCGTTCGTAGTCACATCAAACAACTTCGGGGCGGCGATCGCGGCGATGATCCCGAGCACGAGTACAACAATCACCAGTTCAATCAGTGTGAAGCCGTGTCGGCGGCGAGGGACTGGCATGCGTTTCTCCGGCAATTCATGATCCGCAAAAGTTATGTGTCCAAGGAGCTGAATCGGATGGCCTGTTCCGAGGAGGGGCAGGCAGGGTTCGTGTCCGTTACATTCCAAAAAACCTACGTTGCATTTCTCCCACATGCTGTTTTCATCCGCGAGATTTCCTGCAATCCATCGCCGCTGGTCCTGCACTGTCAAATGTAGCAATTGTGCAACGCCGAAATGGCTGATTCCCGCCCTGATTCCCTGCCTGGTTCCGGAGTCCACCATGACTTCTGACATATAATTCATCTTCATGGTGGATGAGTCAGATTCATCATAATGTTGGTCGCCACCCGGTAACTCAGAATCTGCTGAGACATGATTCAGGCCGTTGCACAATCCGCTGTACCGACTGCAGAAACATGGAATAGGCATGAATTCTGCGTCGATCTGCTCGGTGACTCGTTTCTGCTTTGGCGCAACGATTGCGGCTGGACGCCCGGGAACTCAACCGACCGACAGAATGCCTGTCATCCACAGTTGTCTGAATCTGCAACTGCGGCCCTGATCCGCCTGATCGATGATGTTTCATCCTCCGGAAGACCGCTGCTGAGGCCAATCTCAGCCGAATGGGCTGCCTGGGCCGTCCCTGTGTCGGGCCATTGCCGGCCTCATGTCGCGGTGAAGATTGTAGACAACGATCCTGACCGGCTGGTCGAGTTGATCAACCGGACAGCGCTGTGCGCATGGACTCGGGATGCCTCTCTGCACTTGACTCAGGCCGCAGTTCACAGTCAGGAAGAGCAGCTGTTGGCATACGCCGCGCAAGTTTCCGAGGATCTGGAAGAAGTCACCTGGCTGCGGGATCTGGCGACGAATCTGGAACTGAGTGAGTCTGGCAACAGTGTCGAGCGAATTGCGGAGACTGTTCTGCCATCGTTGTGCCGCCTGATGCACGCACTGACCGTCGTATTCATCCGGGATATTCCTGTAACCGGCATGGATACCGATCTCCCGGTCGTCTGGCAGACTGGGCGAAATCTGATTCCGCGACAGACATGTCTGACAATTCTGGAGTCGCTGGTCACCCCCGGTCACGAATGCGTTGTGGTCCGGAACTACAGTTCCAGGCAATTCGTCTCGTTGGATTTTCCAGGCGTGGAATCTTGTGTGATTGTCCCCGTTGCCACAGACTCCGCTCGCCTCGGCTGGTTGATAGCGGTCAACAAGGACCTGTTGCCGCTCCGCCGAAACGGCAACGACAGCGATCCGCATTACAAAACCTACATGAGCGAACGTGAATTCGGCTCATTTGAAGCAAGCCTGATGAGCGCAACGGCCGTCGTTCTCGCGGCGCATGGCCGCAACTGCGGACTGTTTCATGAAAAGGAACTGCTGCTGCGGGGTGTCATCCGATCGATGATCAATGCCATCGATGCGAAGGACCCCTACACCTGTGGACACAGTGACCGAGTGGCCGAATTTGCCCGTCTGATTTCACGAGAACTGTTACTCAGCGAGCATCTCTGCGAACAGGTTTTCATGACCGGTCTTCTGCACGACGTCGGAAAAATCGGAGTGCCCGATCATGTACTCAATAAGCCTGACCAACTGACGGATCAGGAGTTTGAACTGATCAAACAGCATCCCGTGATCGGCTTTGAGATTCTCAAACATCTTGAGAATCTGAGCTACGTCCTGCCCGGAGTGCTGCATCATCACGAAGCGTTCGACGGATCAGGGTATCCGCACGGCCTGGCAGGGGATCAGATTCCGCTATGCGCGAGAATCCTGGCCGTCGCCGATGCTTACGACGCCATGACCAGCAACCGACCGTACCGGCGCGGGATGCCGACCGAACGGGCAGAGCGGATTCTGACGGAGGGAGCCGGTCTTCAGTGGGATCCGGATTGTGTCGACGCTTTCTTCAGAACGGTGCTGAATATCCGCATGGTCGCCAGACAGCGGATCACTCCCGTGCTCACCGAATCGGAAATGCAATCGGTCTGAAGGCAACCACGCTGCTCGATTCGAGAGTCCGCCTGGTCACTCCGGCCGAATCG
>JANNGQ010000843.1:0-3637 GCA_031403975.1 Planctomycetota bacterium | reverse complement strand
ACTGGCAGCAAGAGGCATCGCATGCCTCGCAAGAACTCACAGCCGTGACCCGGATGATGTATCGAAGGTCTGTGATTCATTCGATGGTGTGGTGATTCCCTATGCAGAAGATGTGGATCAACTCAAACGACTTGCCGCTGCGGCCGTCTATCGCCCGCTCAAAGGAGTGGCTCTTGATCGTGTCATCAGGGATGGCCAGTGGCCCAGCGAAAAGACCCGCACCTATATCACGACTGAGAAGTGTGCTGACACACTCTTCGTCCCGATGATTGAATCCGTGCGAGCCGTGGAGAATCTGGACGCCATCTGCGCTATCTCTGGTGTGAGCGCGCTATTCATTGGCCCGAATGACATGACCACCAACATGGGAATCCCGAATGAATACGACAACCCGGCATTCATCTCAGTGATTCAAAAGGTCATCGATGCCGGCAACATGCGTCATATCCCTGCCGGTTGCTGGTTCGGCAAAGTTGAGCAGCAGCTCCGCACGATTCAGCAGGGCTCACGTTTTGTTGTCTATTCGAACGACAGCAGCATGCTCAAAGACATCATGGGCACAAGTTTCGGTGCCCTGCGAAAACGTTGAATCCAGTATAAGAACCCCTTACAAAACCTCCGTGGCCGCGTTGTGTCGAGAGTGGTCGAGATGCAAGGAAGAGTGACGAGACGACAAATGTCGTCGAGGAGCGATGACGCAGCAGATCGACCGCTATCGACGCAACCCTGCGGGACGCTTGTGGTTGCTTTTCAGGCAGCGTCGCTCGTCGTCGTCGACGTGATGTCCCGTCACCCCCTCACTCCTTGCCTGAAAAGCAACCACAAACGTCGCGGCTCACGCAGGTTTTGTTAGGGGTTCTAAAACGGTTGCCGAACCGGAGTCCGAAGCAGTCACGTTCGCCAGAACGTGGGCGGTCGTGGGTTTCCCCACGTTCTGGCGAACGTGGCTACGGTCTTGATTTGCCACTGAAGAACATCTCATGCCACACAGAAATCATCGAAGCGAGCAAGCCACCAGTCGCCGACTGTTTCTCAGGAAGGCAGCGGCCGCGAGCACTGTGTTACCGCTTTTCACGATCGCGGGCACAAAGTCATCCGGCAAGGTTCTGTGAGCCAACGATGCAATCCGTGTCGGTGTCGCCGGAATTCACGGACAGGATCTGAACTATGCGCACTGCGTTGCATACCATCAGCTATTCGGGCTCCTGGGGTCAGGCCAGGCTGCCGCTCGACGAGATCATCGTACGCGCTGCATCGCTTGGTTATGACGACATCATGCTGGCCGGCAAGCGACCGCATGCGTCGCTGCCGGACATGGACACGGAAGCTCGCGGCCGACTTCGCAACACGATGCAGCAACAGGGAATCGGACTGGCCTGTATCGCCGGTTATACGAATTTCACGGCTGACGCGGAACACGGCGAGGTTCCGCATCGCGAGATGCAGATTCATTATGTGAGCGAACTCTGCCGCCTGGCCGTCGAACTGGGGGGCCAAGTCGTCCGGATTTTCACCGGGTACGAACATCCTTCGCTGCCCTATTCGCGTGCGTGGGATCTGACGGTGAGTGCGGTGAAAGAGTGTGCTCGCCGTGCTGCGGAAGTCGGAGCAGTGATTGCCGTCCAGAATCATCACGATCTCGCCGGGCACTCGGACGCGCTTCTGCAGTTTCTGAAAGCCGTTGATGAACCCGCGTGCCTCGCGGCATTTGATGCATGGTCTCCGGCGCTTCAGAGTGACGATCTGATTTCTGCCGCGAAAAAACTGGCTGGCCTGACTGTTCATACGACGATCGCCGACTACGTCCGTGTGCCGCGTTTCCGATATCAGCCGGACTTAGTCAATTATCATCGCGAAGCAGACTACATTCAGGCCGTCCCGATGGGCGAAGGATTCATCGATTACCGAGGATTCCTGACCGCGCTTCAGGAAGGCGGATTCAGCGGGACCGTCGCCTATGAAATGTGCTCACCGCTGAGAGACGGAAACAGCCTGGAAGTTCTGGACAGCTACGCGCGACGATTTCTTGAATTCATCAGGTCCTGAAAACACGGACGGGCAATACAGCGCCGCATTACATGTCACGTCACTCACGGTCTGTTTAATCCGTGGTGGCAGACCAGACTTCGTGGCTGAAGCGTCCCGCTTAAGGATTGAGGCGAGACGCCTCAGCCACGATGCGACCACGGGTACAACGAACTGATCTTACAGAAAGTCGGCTTAGTCATGAAACGCATCGCTCAACTCCTGTTTGTTACACTCGCTGTTGCCGCTTTGCGCGCATCGGTTGCTCAGGGTGACACTCCCTGGCGTTCGTTGGCGCTTGTGACAGAAGGGAAAGTGGATTCCGCATGGAAGCAGATCGGTGGCGGACGATTTGTCGTGGATGAGGGCACGCTGCGGACGGAATCCGACGAGACCGGTATGGGCATGCTGCTTTATTCAAAGGAAGCTTTCGGCGACTGCCGGATTCGTATCGTCTTTCGAGGCGAAGAAGCCAGGTCCAACGCGGGTGTCTTCATTCGCATCGGCGACGGAGTCCTGAAAATCGCCGACAGCAAAGAAGTGCGAACGAAACAAAGTCAGGAAGAAATGAAAGTCGAATCGGAACGGGAACTCGGTGCCTGGTATCCGGTCCATAACGGCTTCGAAGTCCAGATCACCGAAGCTGGCGACGAACATCATCGCACGGGTTCTATCTATTCACTGGCGATGGCTGAACCGCTGCCGCCGCTCGCTTCCGACGGCTGGCGGACGATGGTCATTACTTTGAAGGGAACGCTTGTCCAGGTCGAAGTGGACGACAAGCGCGTTTGTACGTTTGACTCGGAGACGCGAGATGTTCCCGATCGCAAGCAGTTCTATGAGCCAAAGCGCGAAAACAAAAGACCGCAAGTCGGCTATATCGGTCTGCAGAACCACGGACCTGGCGACGTCGTCTGGTTCAAAGAAGTCAGTGTTCGACCGATCACCGAATAGTGCTGCATGCCTGACCCGGTTCGAGACCTCCAACAGGACCGTAGGGTAGGCTTCAGCCTGCCGGACTCCCCGGAAAACGAAAGGTTCAGAATGATGTCGGCACGCTGAAGCCTGCCCTGCGATGAGAACGACAGGCTCCAGGCTGGACGGAATCCGAACAACGAAATGGGACAGTCAATCCAGTGAGGCGCGCTCCATGAATTCTCAGCAACGAACACGATCAGTGATTGTGACCCTCAGCCTGCTGTTCACGATGGAAGCAATTGCTCACGACCCCTGGACGGCCGATCCTCGCGCATTTGGCGCGATCATGCTGCAGTTCTCACCGGATGGTGAGTCTCTGGCGTTTTCGTATCAGGGTGCAATTTGGCGCATGGAGCGCAGCGGCAGAAATGCAAAGCGTCTGACAAAAAGTGATGCACGATTCGATCGAGACCCGGTGTGGTCGCACGACGGCAGCCGCATTGCGTTTGTACGGACTCCGAACTTTTACAGCGGTGACCTGACACTCGTTGACGCAGGAACCGGGGACACACTCGCGCTTCCCAAAGACATCTCCGTGCAGGGAACGATCAGCTTTGGCCTCCAGGACCAGCGCATCCTGGGCTATTTTCAGCCGAAGGGAGAGCGACCACGGTTTGCGTGGTTCGATCTGGCG
>JANNGQ010000842.1:0-6867 GCA_031403975.1 Planctomycetota bacterium | reverse complement strand
GTGATGGATTGACGCTCGTTGACCTGGCCCGACGCTGTGCCTGGGCCAGGCTATTAGAACTTTTGGGCCGTTGGACCGGAATCGCATTGCGGAGAGCAATGCAGAATTCGCGGGAATTCAGATACCCCAATGCCACGTTGGTTCCCGATGCGGCGCGTCATGGATGATGATGACTTCCTTGCCGACGCAGTGAAGCAGGTTGCCGAGATTGAGAAGGAGATAAACAATCTCGACCGGAATCCGCTCCGATCCGCAGTTGTCGTGATTGACCAGACTCCAGCTCGACGCTATCATATATGACAACACTGCGGGAAGTCGGATGTGATGGCGTGGTTCCGGTATTAGTGGTCAGACGAGCTGTGCCGCAAGCTTGCAGAGCACGGGTTGACGCCGGAAGACTTCGAGTTTGCATTTGAAAACTACGAATCGAAGACTGCCAGCAAATCCAGTGATCGGATCATTCGCTTCGGCGACACGCCTGACGGTCGATACATCGCCGCAGTGTTTGAGTGGGACGAACCGAATGTGACCGTCGTTCCGGTGACCGCTTACGAAGTGCGAGGGCTCTGATGGCCGAGACATCCAAACGTCTGAAACCGACGCCCGAGATTCTGGAGCGCATCCGCAAGGGAATTGAGGAAGAATCCCGTCCCGAAGTGATGGCTGCGAATCGGGCTCTGGGCCTTCGCCTTCGCGTTCAAAAGCAGATGGCGGTCACCGCGTCCGCGGCTGTGCTGCAGCAGCAGCTGCTCGCTGAAAAAGAACGTCAGCAGCTGTCGCTGGCAGACATCGAAGCGAAAACCGGCATCGGGCGCAGCAACTTGTCCCGACTGTGGAATCAGGCCGATCCGAATGTGACGCTCGAAACCGTCGAACGACTCGCCGCCGCGTTGAAGTGCCGACTGCAGATCACTCTGGAACCGCAGAAATGAGCGAGTTCGCAATCGATGAACGCACCAAGCCATTGCGGAATTGACACCCGCCGCGCTTGAGGAAGTCTGCCGCGCCGACGGGTTGTGGTCGGACTCAGCCGTGAATCCTTCGGACCAGCATCTCCACGACTTGAGCGATACTGAGATCAGACGTATCGACAATGAAAGCGTTGCTCGCTGGTTTCATCGGCGCGTGTGCGCGAGTTTCGTCGCGTTCGTCGCGCTGGCGAAGTTCATCAGTCACCACATGGATCGGCTGGGAGACCCCGGCTTGAGCCAGTTCACGTTGTCGCCGACGGCCCCGGGATTCGGCATTTGCAGTGACAAAGAACTTGTGGTCGGCATTCGGAAAAACGACCGTCCCCTGGTCGCGGCCTTCAGTCACCATGCTGCCCTTGCGACCGATCTCACGTTGCAGTTCCACGAGAATCGCCCGCACCCGGGGCATCGACGCGATGATGGAGGACACTGCGGTCACGGCAGGAGATCGGATCTCTGACGTCACATCCTTGTCATTCAGCAAAAGCCGCTGTTCATCGAATGTGATCCTGGCGGACTGTGCGATATCCGCCACGACCGACGGATCATTCTCATCGGCATCCTCGTTCAGCACCGCCAGCGCGATTGCTCGGTACATGGCTCCCGTATCCAGAAACCGTACGTTGAGCCGCTCAGCCAGCAGTCGGGCGACTGTGCTCTTTCCGGAACCGGCCGGGCCGTCGATGGTAATGATCATTCCGATGAATTGTCCCGGCATGTCGGCGCAGGGCAAGCATCCGGCGGTGCAGATGTTGAGCGTTCTGTCCGCGAATGTCGTATCCTGCGATTGCCGTTCGATGGAGTTTCAGAACACAAATGGAGTTTCAGAACACAAGCAGTACTTCCTTCAGCTGGAATGCGCCGATCAGCAGAGTAACGCCAGCATCTGTCACTTCCACAGCAACTTTGGCTGAACGTTCTGCGTTCACCACAAACGCCGCTGAGGGACGCCGCGCAGTCCTGATCTGGCACTGGACGCCGATTCCTTCAGTTTCTGTCAGAAGCAGCGACAGTTCTTCAGAATTGTCGGCCGTGGCCCGATGGAGTCCAGCCTGAACCAGCTCCACATTTCGCGCCGACAAACCAAGAATCCAGCTGGTGGCAAGCGATACGGGAGCGTTTCCGGTTGTTTCCCGGATGATCGGCTGGGTGATTGTTTCGGCAGCGGTTCTTAATGGAAACGGCTGATCAAATTCGATCGTGAACTGAAACGACCTGGCCGTTTCACCCTCGACGATCAGCAGACTATCCAGCATCCTCGGCCCGGAGCGACGGTGATACGGGCGTCCGGAGGTCGCGATCACGACTCGATGGTCGGCATCGCTGATTTCAACGTAATCAGGCGATTCGAATCGCTCGGAACGAAAGCCCGCGGCGTGTCCCATGACACTGCGTGTGATGGCTGCGGCCTCGTTGTCCCAGGCAAATCGGCTTCCGAAATAGGTGAGCCACGGATTGCCTGTGACACTGTTTTCAATCTGCTCGAACGTGATCGCAATGTGAATTCGGGGTTGAAGCCGATTGACTGACGTCACCTGCCGGACAGTCGCAATGAATGACTGATCGACCGGTGAAACCAGTTCGGACGTGGTCTCAATGGAAGCAAAGACCGGACCTGAGGCTCGAATCCTATGACCGGTGAGTCGCAATTCCGAATAGGAAAGCTTTCGAATTTCACCGTTGCCGTCGTCCGGAAGTGTTTGTTCCCGCTCGTAACGGAAGCACGCCTGTTGACTCAATCTGTTGCCGCGCTGCTGATGATACGCCACTCCAGAAATTCCCCCGTTACGCTCACTGAGTGTCACTTCAAAATGGCGGTTTCGCAGTGTGAGCGACTCGGCCAGCGGGAGTTCCCGCCTGTCATTTTCAAAGAGCGGCTGCTCACACTGATCAGCAGCGATTGTCGTGAGCCATGCAAATCCCCCGGGCGGCAACTTCACGAGCAGTCGTTCTGAGTTGCCGACTCGCTCAGCCGCTTCGATCGCCTCGGACGCCGCCGGGCGCGGCCAGGATTCGGGCCATGCTGCCTCGACTAACCGGCTGAACGGAATCGTGTTCACGATGAACAACCCGCGGCTGGAGGAAGTTCGCTGTGGAATTCTTGATCGCAGTGCGTCGATCATGCGAGATTCACCGTCTTCGAGCTGCGACGAAATCCCGGCCGCCAAGCCTTCCAGTGCAGTTGCTTTCAGAGGCATCGTAGTTGTCGCGTCGACGTGTTGCAGTTCCAAAGTCGCAATCTCACGGCCAATTCTGCTGAGCTGATCGGGAATTTCCGGCAGGCCGTCTGCGGCCTGGATCAGGCCGGCGAGCACCAGGAGTGTTTTGGAAGATTCGTGCCGTTGCTGCAGAGCTCGCAGTGTTGCCGGGCCGGAGACAGGAGGTTCAGACTTGAGCACAGACGCCTGAATCAGGAAGGGTGACAAGTATTCTGAATGTTTGTGTTTCTCGGCAAGGCGACTGCCTCCCGAAACACGGCACAGTGTGTCGATCGTGGCGAATTCGCCAAGGACCGGAGCATAAGAGGCGGCAATCTGCAAATCCAGGAGCCAAGGTGTTTTCAGAGTCGGAAGTCGGGCCAGAAACAGAGCTGCCGTTGTGTCATCCTGCATGCTTTCGTTGAATCGATCGGCGAATTTCAGAAATCCGGCAGCACTGTCAATCGCCAGCGGAATCCGCGACGCGGCGGCCACGAGCGAACCGTCCGGTGCCTGCCAGTCGAACTGGCTGCGTTCACGATCCGGGTAAAGTCCGTCGTCGAGTGCAACGTGAAGTGCAGAATCAAAGCCGAAATACGCCAGCAGTGCCGGCATTGATGCCGCCAAACCGTATCGTCGGCGCGCCCAGTGGCGCGGCCGTGCGCCAACGGCATCGGTTACGATCGAACAGCACCGCTGGATATCAGCAACGGTCGCAGCCATCGAACCCAGCGAAGATCGAGTTTCGGTATCGTGACCCGTAAGCAAGCTCACTTGTCCACTTGCAACGGCCTGCTTCAACAGCCCGGCGAGCGAAGGATCCTGATCGAGCCAGCGGGTCAGGTCGCGCCCGGTGACAAAGAGATTCAGCCGAGTCGTGGATGCCAGAAGACAATTGATCCGGGATGAACTTTCGTCATCACCAGGAAGACAGACATCCATCAGGTAACAGTTCTGCGGATAGAATTTCTCCCGTGTTTCACGAAGGTGTTCGAAGCAGCGGGAAAGATGAGTGCGGGCTGTTACCGCATCCCCGGTCATGGCCGCCTCCGCGGCACTCCGGGCTTCTCGTCCCAACAGAATTGTGTCGGGATCCACATGGTGATGCCGGCGGCGACTGAGCAGCTGAACCTGCAGAATGACCGTTCCAAGTGAACAAAAATCTTCGACCAGGACCGGAGTCGCTGATTCGTCGGCGGGATTCGATTGAAATCCGGCCAAAGCAGCAGCAATCGCGTTCAGCCATTCTTCGCGGGTCGAGCAGCCGTCGATGACAACATGGCCTTGATCCCGCAGAGTGGTCTTCCATTCGTGCGGCATCCACGATTCTGACGGTCTGGGAACGAACACAATCCGACGACCCGGGTAGCCGGTGAGCGATTCTGCCTGACGAAACAGTGGTATACTGGATGACCGTCGCAGTAAGGCCGGATGCCATGCGCACGCGACAGCATTGAGCAGACTCGAAGCATCCTCGTCCTGCAGATCCGTCGAAAAGTCTTCGACGGAATAACCCGGAATCAGGACGCTGATTTCGGAAAAGTCGATACGGTCAGACATGTGGGCTGTTTTAGCGGTCCTTTGATGGCGTGGCCCGGCATTCTGGCGACTTCATCGCGTTTTTCCGAGTTTCACGGAACCGCCGTGATGGAATTCACGTCAGACGATGCACACACTGCTGGTTCTCGCGGAACACGCAGCGCGGCTCTGATTTCTCTGGATGGGGCAGGCAGCCCCGTCTTGTGGAGCCTGAGTTGATGACGATTTGTGGTTTTCGGAAGATTGCCGCGGTTTGTAGTTTCAAAATTGGTTGACGCGACCGCAAATAGGCTGGTATTTTTGCATTACAACTGAGATTAATCGAAATTCCGGTATTCCGCATCAGCGGATCAATTGAGGCGGCACATGGCGGGACCAATGAGCGCTTGGGGCATTGATATCGGACAGGCGGGCTTGAAGGCCATGCGGCTGCGAGTGTCGGACGACGGCCAGAAAGTGATTGCCGCCGCGTTCGACTATGTGCCTCACCCGAAGATTCTCAGTCAGCCGGACGCCATTCCGGATGAGCTGATCCGCGAAGCGATGAAGACGTTTCTGGAACGGAATAAGCTCGACGGTGATCTGATTGCAATCAGTGTTCCGGGGCAAAGTTCGCTGGCGAAGTTTATAAAGCTGCCGCCGGTGGAAGCCAGCAAGGTGGCGGAGATTGTCCGTTATGAAGCCCGCCAGCAGATCCCGTTCGACCTGAATGATGTGATCTGGGACTTCCAGCCGATCGGTGGCGGCGTGGAAGAGAGCGGGTTCATGCTGGAGGCGGAAGTCGGCCTGTTTGCTATGAAGAAGGAGCTGGTCCGCGATGCGATGAAGCCCTTCGTGAATAACAAGAAGGAAGTCGAGATCGTTCAGATCGCTCCTCTGGCATTGTATAATTATCTGTCATACGACGTGCTTGGGTTCCGTAAGACGGCTGAGAATCCTGAACCACCGGCCTCTGAAGACTACTACGTCGTGCTCGACATGGGTGCCGATAACACGACGTTGCTGGTTTCAAACGGACGCAGCATCTGGATTCGCAATGTTCCGATCGGCGGCAACCACTTCACTCGTGCGCTGACGCGTGAAATGAAGTTGACGTTTGCCAAGGCCGAGCATCTCAAATGCAACGCGACGAAGGCTCCCGATCCGAAGGCTGTCTTTCAGGCAATGCGTCCGGTGTTCAATGATTATGTATCGGAGATCCAGCGCTCGATCGGCTATTTCGGGAGTGTGAATCGAGCTGCGAAGATTCGCAAGATTATCGGAGTCGGTAATGGGTTCCGACTGGCGGGCCTGCAGAAATTCCTGCAGCAGAACCTGCAGTATGAAGTCGAGCGTCTGGAGAGCCTGAATGGTGTGTCAGGCGACTCAGTTCTGACCGATCCGCTGTTCATTGACAACATGATGACGTTTGCAGTGCCATATGGACTGGCGCTGCAGGCGATTAAGAAAACTCGTATCCGCACAACGCTGCTGCCTCCCGAGATCGCAGTCGAACGCAAGATCCGCAGCAAGAAACCGTGGGCGATCGCGGCGGCTGCCGGGATTATGCTGGCAATGGGGATCGGGACGATGGGCAGTGCGGCTGTGCTGAAGTCGTTCGGTGAATCAAAATGGAAGGAATCACAGGATCTCGTGACCAAGGTTCAAAGCGAGATTTCCGCAGGAAAAACTGCCTATGGAGCGGCCGAAGGCGAGCATAAGGCAGTGATCGAAAAGATCGGCCAGCTGACGGCACCTCTGGAAAAACGCTCGCTGTGGATGGAGTTGTTCAAGGCGGTGAATGAGTGCATGCCGGCCGACGAAGGTGATGCCCTCGATCAGAAAGATATCACACTCCAGAGAAAACTGCGGCTGACATCAATCACGGCAAAGAAAGAGGAAGACGTTTCTGTGTGGCATAAGAAATTCGTGCCCGACGGAGACGACAAGGATAAGTATTTTTCCGAAGCGGAACAGGTACCGCCAAAGGGTGAGAAGGATAATAAAGGTTACATCATCACTCTGAAGGGCTACCACTACTATAACAATAAGGCACAGAAAGAGGCCGATTATTCATCAACGCATAATGGCTTCATCGAGAAAACACTGCTCTCCGGTCTGCGGATGTGGACGCTGAATAATGGGGGAGTCGAGATTCCTGTCGGCAAGATCGGAATCTC
>JANNGQ010000841.1:0-2995 GCA_031403975.1 Planctomycetota bacterium | reverse complement strand
GCCGACGGAGCGGCGGGCCAGCAGTAGGTCTCAGACAGTGACCGGCGCATCTTGTTCAGCGACGGTGTGACCATTGATCGAATACGAGAGTCCGCACGGGCACGTCACTTCGAGATAAGACTCCGATTGACTTTCAAACCGATGCACCGGTTCTCCACAGCGACAAACCACACCAACGACCCGCGCGGGGGTCCCGATCGCGAGGCAGAAATCCGGGATCGACTTCGTCACGATCGATCCCATACCGATCATGCTCCAGCGACCGATTTCCAGATTGCAGCCCACGATGCAGCCGGCTCCGATCGTGGCTCCTTCGCGGACGACGGTGGCCAGTGTGTGTTCATCCGGGTCGGACGACCGCAGGTCCTTCAGATCAGGCGTCGTGGCTCTGGGAAACCGATCATTTGTAAAGATCGTTCCGGCGCTGATCATTACACCATCTTCAAGTGTGACTCCGTTGCAGAGATAAGCATTCGAGTTAATCTTGACGCGGTTGCCGATCTTCACGTCATAAGCAATCATCGACTTACCGCCGACGATACACTGCTCCCCGAGCACAGAATCGTGACGGATGTGTGCGCTATCCCAGACCGACGTGCCCTCGCCAAGCTGCACGTTGGATTCGATGATTGCGGTCGGGTGGATCCGGACGGACATGGAGATCAATACCTTTGATGCTGAAGGGATCAGCGATTAACGAGCAGGAAGCAGCCGGGCAGGAATATGCCGCCTTGTTTCGGACATTCGCCATTACCTGATGCCGGATCAGTTGGAAACACAATGGCCGCTCTGCAGACACCGCCGGAACTGTGCGGCGTCTGATACTGTGTGCCACTTTTCGGACCGCAGAGCTTCATACGCTGTTTCAATGACGCGGACGGATGCGATAGCATCGGTCGGAGTGACGATCAGTTCTTCCGTACCGCAGATTGCTGCCGCGAAGTTCCTGATCTGGTTTCCGAACGCCGCGACCT
This sequence comes from Planctomycetota bacterium, assembly GCA_031403975.1. GTDB lineage: Bacteria > Planctomycetota > Planctomycetia > Planctomycetales > Planctomycetaceae > SXXK01. The sequence goes on along the minus strand of JANNGQ010000841.1, from coordinate 2,021 downwards.
TGTCATATCCGTTGCCGAAAACCGTCCAGTCTTTCTGGTCCGCCAGCTTGTACTTTGATTCTTTCCAGCCGACAGAGAGTGTGCCCTTCGAGCCATAAATGCTGATGAAATCTGCGCGGACTTTGTTCAGGCTCCATGAGAGATCGATGTTCCCCATCGCACCGCTGGCCGTTCGGGCGAAAATGTGGGCCGTGTCTTCCACTGCCAGGTTCTGGATTCGTCGGCCTTCCACAACCTGTAGTTCGGTGATATTTCCCAGCAGAAAACGCAGGATATCGACGGAGTGAGTCCCATTATCAATTAACACACCGCCTCCGCTGATCTCTGGCTGGCTGTTCCAGCGTTTCGACATGTCACAACAGCCGGCGAAAGTGTTCTCATACAGGATGATGTCGCCAAGCGTTCCTGAGTCTATGATTTCACGAGCCTTCTGAACGTCGGCCACGAACCGGAATTTCGAACCCATCGAAAAGACCACATGGCAGCGCTCTGCCGTCTCGGCCATACGGATCGCGGCTTCCGTGCTGATTGCCAGTGGCTTTTCGCACAGAACATGTATGCCCTGTTCCATCAGTCGGATACACACGTCCGGATGACTGGATGGCGGCGTACACACAATGGCGGCCGTCGGCTGCACTTCGTTGATCATCTGATCCACGTTGTCGTATGCTGGTGCGTCCAGCATCGCAGCGACTTCACGAGCCGACTCGACCCGGATGTCAGCGACGCCGATCAGCCGATACGGCAGGCCCTGAGCAAAAGCCTGAACATAAGACCGGGAGATGCCACCGGCTCCGACGATGACAAATGCGGGTTCAGTACGAGAAATCATGGCAGGATGCACCTTTGTAAATGGCGACTGGTAAACGGTAAATGGTGAACGGCATATGGCGACGGTGCCTGAATGACAAACGCAGGAATGGGACGGAGGGTTTTGTCGCCTCCCCGTTTACCATTCCCCGTTTACCATTTACCTACTTCACCAATTCTTTCGCTGTCAGTGCCGTGACTGCGCGGCGGATGTTGTTTGCCAGATACTGAATATGTTCGTCGGTGTATTTCTCGTTCCACGGCAGAACGAGCACATGTTCCAGTGCATTCCAGGTGCCTTCGAACAGATTGCGGCTGTAGTCGAGGGCCTCCAGTCGTGCCAGTGTGAACGGCCAGTGGCTCGTTCCGAATGTCACCTGCTGCTTGATGACGCGGCACTCAAATGCCGGTTTCTGGATATATCGCGGAGCACAGAGAATACCGGAGTCCTTCAGTGCAGCTCCCAGAGCAATCGTGCCGCCCGGAATAACGTTCTCGTCAACTCGCAGACAGTATTTCCAGAACGTGTGAACGCTGTTATCTGTGATGACCGGTGTTTCGATACCCGGGACACCCGTGAGCTCGGCGGTCAGTGCTGCTGCGGTACGGACGCGGGATTCCACGACGGCATCCAGTTTATGCAGCTGAGCGACTGCAACGGCCCCCAGGAGTTCGCTCATGCGGTAATTCGGAGCAACGAAATAGTGATCGGCCTTCGCGTCACCGTAGCCCCATGCCTTATTGATAAACAGGAAAATGCGACGGGCAACCGCTTCGTCATTCGTCGTCACGAGACCACCTTCGCCGGTGGTGATGTGTTTTCCCTGTTGCAGACTGAAGCATCCGATCGTTCCGATCGTTCCGACATAACGATCGTGATAGCTCGTCAGAAAAGACTGAGCGCAGTCTTCGATAACCGGAATACCGTGGCGATCCGCCAGTTCCATAATCGGGCCCATATCGCAGGGATTTCCGAACAGGTGAGTCACGATGATGGCTCGGGTCTTCCGATTGATGCACTTTGCGATCGTCTGAGCGGTCACATTGTATGTATGCGGATCGACGTCACAGAAAACGGGAATTGCGCCTTGATAAAGAATCGGCGTGATGGCTCCCATATCGGTGATCGACGTGGTGATGATTTCCTCTCCGGGCTCCGGATTGATTGCGGCAATTGCACAATGCACGGCTGCTGTTCCGCTGGAACAGGC
>JANNGQ010000840.1:0-5021 GCA_031403975.1 Planctomycetota bacterium | reverse complement strand
GGCGAAACAGCGGCATTAGCCATCATGTGGATCGTCATGATGATTGCCATGATGATCCCATCGGTGGCGCCCGTAATTCTGCTCTTTGCCAGCATCTCCCGCAGGCGCCGGGTGCAGGGGGTGCTGGCGACGCCCGTCTCGGTCTTTACCCTCGGCTATCTCCTCGCCTGGACCGGCTACGCCGCCCTCGCCGCCCTTACCCAGACCGCCCTCCATTCCGCCGCCCTGCTCTCACCCGCCATGGCGAGCGGAAGTCCCATGCTCGGCGGGGCGATCCTGATGCTAGCGGGGCTCTACCAGTGGCTGCCGGCCAAGGGAGCGTGCCTGGCGCACTGCCGCTCCCCACTCGGATTTTTCTCGACCGAGTGGCGCGAGGGGGATCAGGATTTTCTCGCCATGGCGGAGCTGGAACGGCTCCTTGACACAGCTCCGGACCACGAAGCGGCCCGGCTCCTGCGAGCCAGGCTGGCGGATGAGCAGGGCCTGTTTGACGTCGCCGTGTCCGATCTGTCGTCGGTAATCGACCGCCAGCCTGAGCACGCGGACGCGCTGACGCAACGAGGTCTGCTGCTGCACAGGCGCGGACAGTTCGAATCAGCAATCAGTGACTTCGATCGGGTGCTCACACTTCAACCGGGAACAGCCGACATTTACTATCGGCGCGGGCTGGCCAGACATCAGCTGCAACAGAACGAACAGGCTCTGGAAGATCTGGATCACTGCCTGCTGCTCAATCCGCAGTCTGCCGATGCAGTCTATGTCAAAGGCAACATTGAAGCCGGCCGCGGCAATACCGAGACCGCGCTCGCACTTTACGCGAAGGCTCTGGAGATCGCTCCGACTCATGCGGCCGCGTGGTACAACCGCGGCAACCTGCTGTTCAACAGTGACGATTCTGCCGCGGCGGTCGAGTGCTGGACGAAGGCCATCGAGTTTCAGCCGAACCTCTTCCGCGCCTACAACAACCGGGCCGCTGCTCTGGTGAAACTCGATCGGGCCGGGGAGGCAGTGCAGGACTACGAACGGGCGCTGGAACTGAGTCCTGGATTCGCCCGAGCGCGGGACAACTACGCTTGGCTGCTGGCGACAAGCGAAGATCCGGCGATCCGCGACACAACCCGTGCCGTGTTGTTGGCGAAAGACGCGTGCGAACTGAGCGGACATCAGGATTGGACGTGCCTCAACACGCTGGCCACCGCCTACGCCGAAGCCGGCGACATGACGCAGGCCGTTGACTGGGCGAAGAAATCCAGACAGCAGGCTCCGAAGGATGAGCAGACGGAACTGGACAAACTCGTCCGACTCTACGAGTCCCGCGCAGGTCATCCCGCCAGATCCTCCACCGCCATCCGCAACAGCGGGACGAAGCGACAGTAATTGTCGGACGCCTTACATGCCGTCGCCTGCGCCGATCGTTTTGTTGTAATCTTCCTGCCGGAAGACCATCAGCGGGCTGTTGCCCACCACAAGGTAAGTAAATTCTGCGGCGGATTTGTCGGCAGCGAGTTTCATGCTGACGATGAACTTGCGCGGTCCATCATTCTTTTCCTCGCGCAGGATTTCAAACGATTCGAGTTTCCCTCCCTCCCGCCATCGGGCGTCAAAGGTATCGATCGGAACTGCAAAACTCTGAACAGTGCCGTGCGCCTGTCCGGATTTCCAGGCGTTGAGCGCCGCATCGAGAGCATCGCGAGCCGTGTTTTCGGAGGGAATGTATTTTTCTTCGCCCGTTCCGCAGCCGGTCAGCGAAACGGCCGCGCAACTGAGGAGGGCGATGCGAACAAAACGTGTGCACAGGACTTGCATGGTGTCAACTCGATTCGTTAAACGTCAGGTTCTCGCCGGTGTTTCGGGATCCAGGTCGGGAGACGGAAAAAGTTTCAGCTCGTGCAGCCGATGCCAGCGACGGCGACGAGTATGATAGAACAGAATCGGCAGCAGGAGATCAATCACCTCGTCAGCAATCAGTATTCCCCCGAGAACCGGAGCCGCCATCGGACGAATCACGTCCGCTCCGACGCCGTCACTCCAGAGCATCGGAGCCAGACTCAGGACTGTCGTGGCCTCGGTCAGCAGCTTTGGCCGCAAGCGGTGAACAGCACCGTCCAGAACGGCCTTCCGGAGCTGTGTCAGCGTCATTTTCTCCAGACCGCCGGCCAGTGTGACGGCCTCACGAAGATACACCAGCATGACAATTCCGGTACTGGCCGCCATGCCGAAACAGGCGATATAGCCGACTCCTACCGCAATCGAAAACGGATACCCCAGCAGCCACTGGCACAGGACACCTCCAGCCAGCGCTCCCGGAGCAGACAACAGCATCAGTCCCGCGTCCGTCAGATCCGTGTAAGTCAGATACAGAATTGCAAAAATCAGAAGCAGTACACCGGGGATCAGCATGAACAGGATCCGCCTTGTTTCGGCAGCGTGCTCGAACTGCCCCGTCCATTCGATGAACACTCCAGACGGCAGCACGATTGAGCCCGCGATCATACGCCTGGCGTCCGCAACGACATCGAACGGACTGCGGTCACGGACGTTCATCCGGACGTAGTTTCTCAGCCAGCCGTTCTCGCTCTTGATCGTCGCGGGGCCTTCCGTCACAACAACGTCCGCAACAGCCTCAAGCGGAACAGTGGCCATCGAACCTGACACAGGATCGGTTCCAGATATGGTTCGGCAGGGGATCTGCAGCGTTCGCAGAGTCTCCTCGTCATCCTCGGCCGACTGCGGTGCGATCCGCAGCCGAACGGCGCGTCGTTCGTGGCCGTCGATCACCTGAGTCACGACTCGCCCGGACAGCGCCGATTCCAGAGTCACCTGGAGATCCGTCAGAACGACGCCGAGTTCCGCTGCGCGGCGCGGATCAGGAGTGATCTGAATCAATCCCTTGCCGCGCACAGGATCCGCGATGACATCGGAGGTTCCGGGCACTTCCGCCAGCACCGCGGCAATCTGCTCCGAAGTCTCCACAACATCGTTCAGAGTCCGGCCAAGCACCCGCACGCCGATCTCCGTGTTGACACCGGTCGCCAGCATGTCGACGCGGTTCTGAATCGGGCGCGTCCACACGTTGGTCCATCCCGGCATCTGCAGGACGCGGTCCATTTCGCCGCCGAACCCCGAGAGACTTTCGGCATTGTGCGGCAACAGATTCACAGATCCTGCAACCTCTTCGATCACATTCCGGCGCAGCGCGTCGAACTGCGGATGAGGATCGATGAACGGCAGCGGAGCCGTCGGCGCAAGGCCGTGATGTTCTTTTTCGTCATGATCGACGGTCAGCACCGCTCCGGCCTGCCGGATCTGTTGCTGAATTGCCACAAGATCCGCATCGAGGATCTTTGCGCGGGCAAAGCACTCGTCCCGCACCAGATGCAGCCATGTCACCACAGCACGTTCGTGCAAAGCCCGGTTCAGGCGTGAGATATGCTCGGTCCATCGCAAGTTGTGCAGAGCTGCCACGGGCTGTACGAAAGCACTTAGCACAGCACTGTCAGCGGCCGGGCCTGACGGATCTGCAGCAGCGCCGGATGCACCTTGCGGCGTTCTGAGAATGCTGCGAATCTGAACAAGCATCGCAGAGACTGTCACATCAACCGGCGCGGACGCCAGATCACGGGCATACTCGGCCGGAAGTTTGTTCCAGACACCTTCCACTTCCGCCGCATTCAGCGGTTTCCCGGTCACATCAGCGCTGCCACCGGACTGGACGGCAAGCTCGATCAGGTGGTGACTCATCTCCCGTCGAAGCTGCTGCTGAAAGACCTCCGTCATCTGCCAGGTTGTCTCACGCTGCACGGTGTCGAAACGAAACAGGGACGCATCGATGATTTCCTGCCGGACGTCTTCGTGTACTGCTTCGATGAGCTGCAGGTCTGTGAGTCCGTCGATGAACTGTCCGGCGATCTCTTCGGCTGTTGCCCGGTCGATGCGGCGCTTCGGCCAGAATTCCTTCGGGCGGAACTCGATCATCGATTCGATCATGTCCAGAGGTGCCGGATCAAACGGCGTGTCGCCTCGCCCGGCCTTGCCCGTGACCATGAGTACTTCCGGAAACCGGCACAGCATCATGTTGCGAGCCTTCAGATCGTCACCGGACTGTGCAATGGAGGCTCGCGGGATCGTGATCGGCATGTCCATCACGATGCCCTCATCGAGCGGCAGCCGCAGCTCGGTTCCGATGGGAGTCATCAGTTGATTGCCGATCAGCCCCGTGACAATCAATCCTGCTGCGCCGCTGATCCGCCAGCGGCGGGACGACGTCATGAGCACCGTGAGAACAAGTGCCGCGAACATCGCGACCTGAAACACGACCGCACTTCCCAGCGGAATGGCGGCCAGCACAACGGTCAGGCAGAGCAGGTACACCAGCGATGCGGGCCGATCCAGCAGATACGACAGCATCGGCCGGTAGACGCTGATGACGACTCGCACAATGCTGCTGTCCGTTTCGTCTCGGATGCGTCCGCGGACGAGGACCGTGCAGAGAGCCGGCACGAGCGTCACGGCCAGCACCGCCGCGGCGATCAGAGCCAGCGACTTCGTCCATGCCAGCGGCCGGTACATGCGGCCATCCAGACCTCCCAGCACAAACACCGGCGCAAACGAGACCAGCATCACGAGAATCGAACCGAAGACCGGGCGACCGACCGTCTGACAGGCGGACACCACGATGTCTCTGACGTCGCCGCGGACCGGTTCATCGCCAAATCGTTTCCTCAACTGGTGCATTACGTTTTCTGTCATCACGATCGAAGAGTCGACGAGAACTCCGATCGAAATCACGATTCCGGCGCGATTATGGTTGGCGCGGGGTTTGTTCCGGCGAGTTTTTCCAATGAAGGAACAGACCGCGCGAGAACCGGCGTGGAAGTAGCGAGTTGTTCACGAGCGCACCGATGAAGGGGAGCCGTACCTGGCCCCCGTGCGTGTGGCCGACCACGACGAGGTCATAGCCGAGTGCAATCAATTCGGGAGCGGGGTCGGGTGCATGAGCGACCGCGAGGCCAAAGCGCTCG
>JANNGQ010000839.1:0-16330 GCA_031403975.1 Planctomycetota bacterium | reverse complement strand
CTGGACGCCGGGCTGAAGGATACCTCCGAATCCGTACGACTTGCGGCGATTGAATTGTTGACGATGCGTGAGCCTCAGAATGCCGTGCCGCGACTCACGGAACTGCTCGACAGCGGAAGCGTGAAGGCTCAGCAAACTGCTCTCCGATTGCTCGGACCGATACGCACAAAAGAGTCTGAGTCAGCGCAGCTTAGTGCATTCCAGCGTCTGAATCGGCAGCAGTTTCCTGCCGGCGCAGTACTGGACCTCATTGCATCGGCCGAACTGCGAGGCACGCAGGATCTGAAGGCAGCCGTCGCGGAATTTCGTCGTCGGCAGAAGGAGGTCGGAACTCAATTGGCCGTCTGGAGCGAGTGCCTCGAAGGCGGTGACGCCGAACAGGGCCGTGTCGTCTTTTTCGGGCGTGCGGCAGCCTCCTGTCGTCGCTGTCACAGAGTCGCGGGCGACGGCGGTGAAGTCGGACCGGATCTATCGAAGATCGGCAAGGAAAAGGATCGAGCGTATCTGCTCGAAGCCATCGTCGAGCCAAATGCCAAGGTCGCGAAAGGCTTCGAAACGGTCATTCTCGTCACCACGGAAGGCCGGATTCATACCGGCATTCTCAAGAGCGAAAACGACAGCCTTGTCCAGCTCATGACGCCGACAGGGGCGTTGATCTCCGTCGCCAAAGACGATATCGATGATCGTGCCAACGGCACTTCGGGGATGCCTCAGGACCTGGTGAAAAACCTCACCCGCGCTGAAATCCGTGACCTTGTTGAGTATATGACGACGCTGCAGTCCGAGCCAGTAATAATTCAAGGACACTGATTGCGTCAGGCTCATGCCGGCCTGCTGCGACTGCCCGAACAGAAACGTTCGGGCCACAGATTCCCTGGTCATTTCGGTTCACGCGGAACCGGCTCGTTGGAAAAAAACTCCCGGCGACCGTAGGAAAAATCCTGCAGGAACCACGACTGCACCTGAGTCTGCCGATACGAAACCGTTTCGGGTCGTTCGTCTGTCAATGCGATCTCTTTCTTTACCGGAATTGTCGCCGTGCCATGAAATCGAAGTGTGACATTGAGAGATTCGAACTGAGGACGATTACCGGGCTTAGGCGTCCCTTCCGTTTCTGACGGTGACAAATACATTCGGGCGTTGCCGGAGAATTCGTCAAGCTCCGCTGTCACATCGGTCAGCGGCAGGACTCCGAAAGCTCGCGCGTCGGACGGCAGCACTAGCGGTACGAACCGGCCTTTTCCGGAAATCTCGACGGACCCCGCCAGCTCCTCCGCATTCGCGAGTTCAAGATCCGCATCACATCTCATGGTCCCGAACGGCCCGATTGCGATCTCCTCCGTCCGGCTCCAGGACACTCCTTCCTGCAGTGATTCCCGATCATGCGCTACCCAGAATGGTCGGGCGAACCAGCCGGCAATGACACTATCCGGACAGGCATTCCGCAGCAGCCTTGAGGCTGAAGGATCCAGTCCGGAGAATATCGCAACGATGGCATCCCGATCCGTTGTTGAAATGCTCGTGACAACCCCGTCTGAATCCAATTCCAGATTCAGCGCCAGATCATCCAGGGCTCTTGCGGATCCTGCAGCAACCTGCAGGACTTCCGGTGTGGTTTCGCCCGTTTCCCGAACGGTCCTCCGCAGCTTTGCTGCGACCATAATGTCACCCGCAGGGCTTGAACCGGACACTTGATATTGAATCTGAAACCGATCGGTTGTTTCCGAAATCGTCGGTGACTGATCGAGAACGATGACCTCCGTCTGTTTCACAATGACCACATTCACGGTCAGTGTGTCTCCCGTTGTCAGCCCCCAGACGGCCTTACTTTCACCGATTTGTGCCACAGCAAAATCGCTGCCGGTCAGGCCAGCAACCGACAGCGCGGCGACAGTTGTGATCCTTTTGAAGAGTTGTTTCAGCATCACCAAAGTGTTCCCAATGCAACGCTGATCGTCAATCGACCGCAATTTGAAGATTGAATCAAGTCCGGATGAAACGGACGCGGAGATGCGGAGTCAGATGTCAGAATCCGCAGATCAACGGAGATAAATGAATTCTTTCAGCCCGAAGACGGCTCGCGCGAGTTCCGTCCAGACGATCTGATCAGTCACATTATCCGGAGCGTCCCGGAGTGCATCCAGCTGCCCGCGGACATCGGTGATGCAGAATTCTGACGCTGCAATCGTGCCCTTCTGAACGTCTGTGAGCTGTGCCCTGACATCCGCATCCGAAACAAATGTCGCTGATCCCGCTGCCAGGGCAACCACCTCGTCGGACGAAAGCGGCCGGTCAAACAGCTGAGCCTCCAGAATCTGACCGGTCAGCATCCTTCCCGGTGAGACCGGCAGGTGGCGAATGCCGAATGAGACGACCGCCGAACCGGCTGGAAATGCACGAGCTCCGCCGCTCATGTATTGCCGGCCGTACTCCATGCCATTGCGAAAGCCGATGGTTCGGCCGTCCGCGTGATACACGATCGTCAGATGCACCGGTCGGGAGGTCGCCTCGGTTTCCGGCGGGCCTCCAAACGGCTGAGTTCTTGTGAAGCCATCACTGCCCGCCAGCCATTGTTTCGGATCGCGTTCCGCAAAGACGATCGAATCAAAGACGGAACCATTCGCAGTCTGAACAGTCATCACGCCCCCCGCGCGCTGTTCGAGATTATCAAGCTGCACCCACACTGAAAGTGTCTTGTCCTTCAGATCGGCAGTCAGCGGCTGACTGGTTGCGAACGCCTGCGCGCCGTCAAGCACGAGCGCGCCGCCCCGGATGATTGCTCCGCCTGTCAATTCCAGATGCGTATTGCCGACCAGATCACGCGCGTCAGACTCAAAACTCCACGCGGCAAACGGTTTCAGTCCGGAGGCGATTGTCGAGGTGCCGGGCGTTTCCTTCACACTCTGTTTGATCAGCGTTTCTCGGATCGGACCGGTGATCTCCAGGATTGTCCGTTGATGGTTATCAAGCGTCCGGAGAAGCAAGGCCGACCGTTCCACGACCGCCTGCAATCCGTCACGGGTCTCAGCGAGGTAACGCAGTGAGTCCGAAGTCTCAACCGTGGTTGGTGAACGACTGACAGCAAGTCGATACAGGGTGCTGATTCGCTCGTGGTCATCAGCTGACGAGTCTTCCTCCAGGAGAAACTCGGCCAGCTGCGACGCGCGGGCCGTGATGTCGGGATCGTTCATGAAAATCAGCGCTTGCGCCGGCACGTTCGTCACATCTCTTTGTCCGGTCGCACTGAAGGGTTCCGGGAAATCAAACGCCCGCAGAAACGGATCGAGATTGTTACGGCGGACCTCCAGATAGACACTGCGTCGGTTCGCATTTGACTGAACCGGGGGGCCGAACGGAGTCCGATTCAGAGTTCCCGATGCCGCGAGCAGACTGTCCCGGATGGCCTCGCACTCCAGTCTCCGCACCATCGCATGAGACCAGCAGTGATTGTCGGGATCGCGCTGCAGGGCTGCGGGGACTGGCTGCGAAGACTGCTGCCACGTGCGCGATGTCAGCATCAGCCGAATGGCCTTTTTTAACGACCAGCCTTCGTCGGAAAACCGCACGGCGAGAGCATCCAGCAGCTCCGGATGAGTCGGCAGCCGGCCCAGCCGGCCGAAGTTATCGGGTGTTGCAACGATACCGCGGCCAAACAGGTGGTGCCATAGCCGGTTGACGATGACACGGCGAGTCAAAGGGTTGTCGGGTCGAAGGACGTCATCCGCCAGCTTCAGCCGACCACTGTCTTTCACGTCGTAGGGTTCGTCATCGATCACCTCCAGAAATCGCCTGGGTACGATCTCACCAGGATGTCTGTGGTCGCCGCGAACGAACAACGGCTGGTCCTTCGGAATTGATTCCTGCAGACCGGGGACTCGTGCGGGGATGATCCGATCGGACTCCAGTCGGCGCCATTCTTCAATGAACGGAGCCACTTCAGGCAGCAGATCGATTGAGTTCGGGAGAAGATTTTGACTGACGCATGCCTGAAGCATCAAAGCTTCATCGTCGGACGCTTGTCCATCCGCCCAGTTCCGGACGGCCGTCTCGAAGGATCTCGAAAACAGACCCGCCAGTTGCTCCGCATTCGCGGGCGGTTCCTGCGAAGCCAGCCTGTACACGCAGTTCAGATGTTCGAACAGCTCGCCCGGCGGACCAGGCAGCCCGGAAGATTGCAGCACGGCATGACGAATGGCAAACCATGACCGATCCGATTGTTCAACAAGCAGCGGACTGTCCAGAGCGTTAGCCAGCTCCAGATGAAGGGAATCGCCGTGCCAATAACTGACATCGAATTTCTGCCAGAACCAGTCAGTACCCAGCTGGACGACCGGATAGACGGTTCCATCGCGCGGATAGTTCTGGACAACGTAACGGGCTTTTGCCATGCCGCTCCCGGCGATCTGCATCCAGAGCGTCTGGTCTGCAGGCAGAATGAAGTCCGGCGATTCCAGTCTCGCTGCATCGCGCGTTGAAGTCAGTCCTGACGCAATTCCCGCTGGAAAGATGCGGGCTACGATGCGAGCGCCGTCGGTCTCCAACTGAAACTGTCCCGCCGTTTTCGAGGCGCTGTCAAGTCCATTGCCGATCTGCAGCCACGCGGCACGATCTTCATCACGGCTCAGGTCCCAGCGAACGGTCGCCGGTTGTCCAAGGAAATCGGCCAGAGCTTTTCGGGATCTCTCCCACTCCTCAGCCTTTGCACTCCACCACGCAGGGAAGTCAGCCCTGGCGGCATCGGAAACCTGCAGTTCTCGCCAAAGATGCAGCAGCCATTCCGGCCGGTCGGCGTTCTTCCACAGCGTCTCGTCGTTCAGCAGCCGGCGTTTGAACTCCGGTCCATACGCCTGCCAGCGCTTTGATATCGCCGTCTGCACAGCGGATTTCGCTGCAGCCAGCGGATCGCTGTTGCGATGCAGTCGAGCCTGCAAGTCTGCGGCGGCGCGTCCCGGACGACAACTGCTGAGAATCCCGAACAGCGCGTAGTAGTCTTTCTGACTGATTGGATCAAACTTGTGATCGTGGCATCGCGCGCACGAAATCGTCAGTCCCAGAAATGCCTTTGAAAAGGTGTTGATCTGGTCATCGGTGAAGCGGACACGTTCCTCCAAGGCGTCGGTAGGCGCGAAGCCGTGGAAAACCATCCTCCAGTGAGCCGTTGCAATAGCCGACTCATTAAGTCCCAGAGCTTCGTTGGTACGGGGAGACGACAGCAGGTCTCCCGCAATGTGTTCCCGGACCATCTGATCATACGGCACGTCATCGTTGAGTGCCCGGATGAGATAGTCGCGATACTGCCACGCTCCGGCAAGTGCGGGGTCGCCTTCTGATCCGTGTGAATCGGCGTACCGGATCCAGTCCATCCAGTGTCTGGCCCATCGTTCACCGAATTCCGTCCGATCAAGCAGATGATCAATCAGTTCAGTAATTCCGTTTTGCTCGATTCCGTCCTGTGAATCCTGATCGTTCCGGCCTTCATGTTCGGCATTCCCGGCCAGCCGCTGTTCCCACTTTTCCAGCTCTTCGATCGTGGGTGGCAGTCCCACGACAGCGAAGAACAGCCGCCGGATGAGTGTCTCAGCGCTGGCTCTCGGAGACAGCTCAAGTCCTTTCTCGGCAAGTCCTTCCATAATGAATCGGTCGACGACGTGCGGCAACGGGTTGTTCACTTCGGATGTCAATCGCGCAGGCAATCGGATCGGCTGGAAACTCCACCACTGCCGTCGCTGCTCCCGAATCGACTCCCACGAAGTCGCACCTTTGAGTTCATCCCGCGTAGGTGCCTTGTCTCGAGGATCGACGGCTCCGTTCCGGATCCATACTTCGAAGTCCGCAATGACTTCATCCGAGAGCTTCGCGCCGTCCTTCGGCATGGCAAGTCCTTCGGTATCGTGCCTCAGAATTCCCAGCAATGGACTCTCCTGCGGATTACCAGGCAGGATTGCTGCACCGCGGTCGCCTCCTTTCCGGAGTGCTTCACGGCTGTCGACGGCGAGCCCGCTTTCGGCTTTTTCACTGGAGTTGTGGCATTGGTAACAATTTGCGATCAACACCGGTCGAATGCGGGACTCGAAGAACTCCGGATCCTCTGCCGCCAGGTCAGTTACGCCATTGTCCTGCGGTATCGGTGCGCTTTCAGTCGGGCCGTCTGCAATCGTGAGGCCGACAAGAACGAAGAAAACTCTATGCAGGAGATTCGGCATCGGGGCCATTCCAGGGCGGGACGTGTGCATCAGATCATCGACGCGGAAAACGCCGCTTAGAGCATGGCAGCGAGCGGTCTTATGTTCAAGCGGCTTGCTCCGGAACGCGATCAATGCGCTGGTTGCGGATTGCCCATGGTTCTGGCGGGACGAAACCCGACAAAGGTAGGAGGCGATGAGCCCGGGACATAGCCTCCGCGAGCGGCGCAGCGGACGTTCAGCACGGAGTAAGTACACCCGGCCCCTCGCTGTACCCGCGGTCTGTTTTCGTCCACCGGCGCTACGTCAAACGGGACTGACTGATATTCCTCCGAACCAGAGATGTCTTCCGGACCAGATCCGTCAATATGCCATTCGTCATGACACCATTCAACGTTATTCCCCAGCATGTCGAATAGCCCGTTGTCGTTAGGTTTCAGCATACCGACCGGATGAGTGTGATTCTGACTGTTCTTCTGATACCAGGCGTAATTGGCCAGCAGTTCGTCCGAATCTCCGTAGTAGCGAGCATTCAAAGCTCCCGCTCGGCAGGCGTATTCCCATTCTGCTTCAGTTGGCAAGCGGTATCCTTGCAGGTCTGCCGCATCGGACCTGGCTTTCATCCCCGCGGAGTATTCTCTCTGCGAGTTAGGTTCATAGCACCACTGGTCAGAAGGAATCCCCTCGGTTTCACTCAGCCAGTTGCAGTACCATGCCGCTTCGAACCATGTCATTCCGGACTGGGGCATTCTCGGTGCCTCAAACATTTCTTTGTTAACATCGGGCCGGGTCGCCGGATGGATTCGCCGGAACTCCGCAAACTCTGACTGTGTGACTTCGTGAGCTGCCAGTGCGAAGCGATGTGACAATCGGCGTTTGTGCCGCGTCTCATAGTTGCCGGCGGCTCGTCCCGATTCTGAATCAGGTGATCCCATCCAGAACTCTCCCGGTTCGATGATTACAAAGGTCTGACGCTGAGTGTTGACGTACCAGTTGCGACGCTGCAGTTTCAGCTGCGACTGCAATTCGCGTTCGTTACACTGCAGATCGCTCAGCGAGTGAGCCAGTCTCCCTGACTGATTCCACTGTCGCAGCAGCCATTCGACAGCTGCGTGCAGACCCGCATCGAGTTGCTGTGCGTGCCATCGTTGCAGTGTTTCCAGCAGCGGAGCACGGTCGGCGACAGGCAAAGTCTCAAGACGGAATGCCCCAAGCGACAGGATAATTGCTCTGCGAACGGTGGTGTCGGTTTCAAGTTCGAGTTGCCGCAGAAGGATCCGTGGATCCACACCCAGCAAAGGCATTGCCTGAATAAGCCATGACCTGGTTCGGGGATCGTCAGAGTGCTTGAGCATCGGCCAGACATGTTCCGCAGCCGACAACTGCAACAACGCGGCTCCTGCGTTGGCACGTTGTCGAGCTAGTTCGTCCTGATTTGCGGCAATTGAGGCGGGGCGTTGCCAGTCTGAAAGAACGATCGGCGGCGAGTCTTCATTCGTGCTGGCTGACATTTCGCAAACAGCGATGGCAGCGGGACGATAATCATCATCGGCCATTCTCTGACACATGTCGACATAGTCTGTCAGTGTTACGCCGATGGGTGAAACATGCTCGCAGGCCGGATCCGAGATTCTGAGGGCGGGTGGCATAAGTTGCGGCAGGCTGTGAAACATCAATTCACGAAAAACGTTCGTGTTAAAAAGTTCCTGGAGATCCGGATTCGACTGCGGGGCAGCGTTTTCGGGAAGCCCGATGGCCATCGAACGGCAGATAAAATCCACCGCGTCGACCGCACATCCCGCCGCTGCCTCGGGGTGTATCCCATTCAGAGTCTGCGCTCCGACGGCATGTGCACAACCCGCCCTATAGAGCCAGTCTGTGTCCAGTGTGTGGTTTTTCAATTCGTGCCTGAGACGATCAAGGCCGTCTGGATCGCCGAGCCATAACGCGACGACTGCCTCCAGGTAGGCCACACGTGATGGATCTGCATGAGAGATCAATTGTGAACATGCTGCGACGTCAGCTGCGGCAGAACCCCGATTGCCAAGCCGCGCATAGGAAATGGCACGCCCGGAGTAGCAGTCCGGATTCGGGCCGATGTCATTCAGCAGAGACGTCCATGCGGTTACCGCGTCGGCATCGTCACGCAGAGCGGTGAGGGAATCCGCATGAACGATCCGCGCCAGCAGATTCTGCGGGTCGGCCTCAAGTCTCAGCTCTGCCTGCTGCTGCTGTTCCCGGGCAGAGAAATGTCGGGCTTCACTCAGCTGAGAATCCGGAGATGTGACAAGATCGATCGCAAGCTTTCCGTTCGTAACCTGTTTTAGAAACGCCGTTCGATCCAGGAGAATGCCTGCAGATCCATTTGTCTTCAGGTGCGATCGAATGAAACTGAATCGAAGCTGCCCATCTGCTCCAGGCAGCTGATGCAGAGCAGTCAGCTCGTTCCCCGCATCACCCGAACTCAGGTCGTGCTCTAATTCGCTCCTGGACACGCCGACGGAGAGCTGTGCGGACTGATCGCCGCTCGCACGTCGGACCCATACCACGGCGTATTTGACGGCATTTCCGGTGTCCCCGTTCAGGTAACCCGCCACGTCAGCCGGCTGAAACCCGTCGGCCTGCAGTTTGACGTCGCGTGTCTTGATTTCGTCCGCGGTGGCATCACACTCGAGTGTGAAGTCGAGGCCATCGCGAGTCCAGACCGCGGCCACTTTCGCCGCAGAGCCCTGCCGCCATGGTCTCACTTGAACTGGCCGAAAACCGCAGATGCGGAGCCGTTCCACAAACTGCGGAAACTCGCTCAGAGGCATCGCCGCACAGCAGGCAAAACGCTCATTTATGAATCCGCGGGCGCTGTGGATCCCTGCAATATCGCTTTTGGAAACGGACTCCCATCCGGCGTTGAGTGGCGCGTCGGTCCAGAGTGAAGGACTGCCTAGGCGGCTTTCAAGCAATTCAATCGCTGCTGCAGAGTGCGCAGCCAGCACTGGAAAGATCGTTTTGAACTGCTGAACCGTGGCAGTCTGTACGAGATATGCCAGCACACTCGATTGGTCGGCGGCATAATCGGACAGAACGTCGGCCGCGAGAGAACGCTCCGTCGTATCACGCATCGTATCCGCATAGATCCTGATGAGTCCGGGGAGCAGTCTGTTGTTGACCGGTCTCAGCGCCTCAATCCAGCGACCCAATACCAAAGCATATTGCTGCACGAGCAGAGTGGCGACGTCGTCTGTCGCCTGATCCCAACGCCTGTCCAGCGGCGCAACCTGAGCCAGGGCACAGGCGGCTCGAAAACGCTTATCGGGTTTTGCCTCAACGTCACTCCATACTTCCCACAATGGTTCGCTGAGTTCCCGTTGGTGCGACAGAAGCGCATCCCGAATGACGGGAAACGTGTCTGGTTCCGCGTCGAGCAGTCGGTCGAACAGATATTCCCACTGACTGCTGTCGACTGGCAACAGTGCTAAGCTGGCCTTTAGCTTCAAAGGGGAATCAGTTGATTCTTCGGCGAGGGCTGACCGCAGCAAGGGATTGGCCCGGACGCGGAGTGGATCAATCCGGCTGATCAGATGGCTGACTCCGCCAATATCCGCTCTCAGGATTGTCGCAACGACTTGTTCGGCAGCTGCGTTGTCCTGATTCGTTCTGAACGATCTGCGGATTGATTCACCAGCGAGACCGAGAACCAGCAGCATCACAACCGCTGTTGCAGTCCGCAGCAAATGCAGATGCCGCGTCTGTCGCATCATTCGTCGCTGCGGTTCTGTCCAGTCCTGTCGGTCTGTGAGGCAGCGGATTCGCAGATGCTCCCAAAGCGACGGCAGATGGCGATTCTCCGGTCTGGAACTCCAGATGGCAGATCGTTCCGCAAGACGGATTTCCGCGCGGCCCTTTGCGGTTTCTTCCTGCTTCAGGTTGAGCCAGCGGCACACGGAAGGAACCAGGTAGTCGTGCGTCAACTGGTAAAAGCGTTCGTTCGAAGCCGCATTGGGGCCTTCAATAGTGCCCTGTTCCAAACTGCCATCGGGGTCGGTCGGTGTGATCAGACGGAGCTGGTCGTTCAGGATCCGTATCAATTCAACAAATGCCTGCGGGCGATCAGCATAACCACTTGCCTCCAGCAACGTTGCATGTGACTGCATACCTCCTTTGATGTGACTGTCAGCCTGCGGCAACAAACAGCGAAACAGTCTGCGGACGGCCATTTCGTGACGGCGATGGGCCACCGGAGCAGATTCCGCAGCAAACGTGTCCTCAAGGAACTTGACTCCCAGCCCCTCAGCTCCGCCCGCCTGCATCAGCGCTGTCCGAGTCCAGGGTTTCCCTTTGATCAGATCACCAAACAACGCCAGCCGGACACAGATGACCCTCCCTTCTTCGCTGAGATCTTCAACAGCGGCGTTGAGAAACTCCTGCTGCTGCGGCGTCAGATCGGAGAGGTTGTCCGGCAATCGTCCGAAAGCACGACCAAATTCGGCCAATACGGACCTGGCATGAAGCGGGTCGAAGCGATCCACAAGCGCCGCATTGCGTTCTTCCTGAATGGGAATCTCAAGTCGCTGCATGAAGCGACTGATACCTGTCCAGAAGTCCTCGCGAATCAGCAATATGCACTGCAGATGCTCGCCGTCGCAATATCGCAGCGCGTCCACTAACTGTGCCGGTTCAGACAGATTCGCCGCATGCAGCCACTGCTCGAACTGGTCAAGGACGATCAGGATCTTGTTCCTGCGAGGATTCCAATGGCCCGAGCGGATTCCTTCCAGGACTTCCGGAAGCGAAAGAGTCAGCGGGATTTCCGGAAGTGATCGTCTCAGTCCGCGAAGAATTCGAACTTCCGTGTCGAGTGCTGTCGATTCTACAAACACTGATGTGACGTGGCTTGCCAGCCTTGGCAGCAGTCCGGCCTTCATGAGGGACGATTTGCCGCAGCCGCTGGGTCCGTGCAGCAGTCCAACGGCAAAAATCCGGGCGGGGTCGGTTTCCTCGATTCGGACCTTCCAGAAACGAATACTCTCCGGGAGTCCTTCACGATCACGCGGCCCGGGAAGCAGGTCGAGAAAGAATTCGGCGTCGTGACTATCGAAGGCACGCAATCCCTTTGGCACAACTCGGGCATGAGCCCTGATGTCCGTCTTACCGGCGGCGAACCCGGGGCCGAGTGCCGTCTGTTGCCAGTTGCGAAGCTCCTGAGCCAGATCGGAAGCCGAGGCATAGCGCAGGGCGACAGGACGGGTCAGGCATCGCAGACAGATTCTCTCCAATTCCGGCGGCAGGTCGGGTCTCAATTCTCGCGGACGACGGGGATCGTGGTACTTGATCTGCTCGAACAATTCGTCATCTGTGCCGCGAAATGGTCGCCGCCCGGTCAGAAGTTCGTAAAAGATGACTCCCAGGCTCCATGTGTCAGAACGACCGTCCAGACGATGTGGTTCGCGGCGGACCTGCTCCGGCGACATATAGGGAACAGTGCCGGCAAGTTCATTGCAGTGGCTCGGTTGCTCACTTTCGTGCAGAGCCAGTCCAAAATCGGCAATTCTTGGTACGCCATGTTCATCGAGCAGAATGTTGGCGGGCTTCAGATCCCGATGAAAGATGTCCCGCTGATGAGCGAAGGCGACCGTTTCCGCGATGGGAATCATCCACGCAACCGCCTGAGCCCAGGGCACACCATCTGGCCGCAACTGCTGCTTGAGATCTCCGCCCGACATGTATTCCTGAACAATGAATACACGGTCACCATCGATCTCCACGTTGTAAACAGTGACGATGCCCCGATGTTTCAAACGTGCGGCATATTCCGCATCGCGGATAAACGCCTGACGATCACTGTCTGACTGAAACCGTTCCTCTCGCGGGACTTTCAGGGCCACGTGTCGATTGCCCAGACTCGGATCAACCGCCAGATACACGATACCGAACGATCCACTGCCAATCTGTTTCACAATCCTAAACCGTCCGAGTGTTTCCGGCAGTGATGCGCGGGCGTGCCCTGAGGAGAAACTCGCTGCCGGCGCCGAGGCTTTCCCTTCGTTGATGACTGTGGATTCGTCGCTGGGACTCTGATCCAGTTGGTCATCATCACCGTTCATCGTGGTCTCCTGACGGATCGCAACAGCCAACAAGGGGAGACCTGCGGGCATACGAACTCACGCCCTGGATCTGGCCACGACGCAGTACGACTTGGCAGGAAGACAGTTCGCCGCCCGCACTCAACCGAAAGTCACCATCCTTCATGTTTCAGTTCGGAGTATTCCAGCATCCGGCGAATCCACTCCAGTTTACGCCCGGCAGTTCGCAAGGCAATCCCGTGACGTCGGGATATCTCTCGATGGAGTACCCGGAAATGCGATCACCGGTACACTTCGACATTGTCCGGTATTACGAACAGTCAGAATCTTCTCGCAGGGCGCGAAGAATTCATGCCGGGACACGTGAAACTAAAACAGCAGGATTCACCACAGGGTTCTCCGGAACATCTGCGCAGGTGGAAATGCATGTTACCAGCCTTCGCGCTCGAAGACCGGCATTCGAGCCATTTCCGGTCGGTCAATCTCAGCAGCCAGCAGACAGACACCCATGGAGCCTTTGTAAAGGCTGTCAGGTAACTGTGAATTCTGAGTACTGGTAACCGCTCGCCCGGTAAGAATCTCAGCCCGGTCGAGCCAGCGTTTGTCACCGCTGTGTCGGTAAATATTCAACAACGCATATGCCCGACCGGCAAGTCCGCAACACAGGCTGTCGAATTCCTGACCGTCGCGCCAGGCATCCTCCGCAGCCATCTCCGCGAACTTCAGGAACTGGGTTTGTTTCAGAGTCCGATGGGCCAGCGTCCACAAGAATACATAGCCAGCGCTGCCATTGCACCAGCCCGACAAAGCCTCTGATGCCCCGGTTCGACCGGCCGAATTGAGACGAATCGGCCACTGCATTCCGCGACCGTGTTGTTCTCCGCATTCGGAAAGCTGCTTCAGTCGTTCGGCAACGATGCCTGGGATCGGACTTTGTGTCGATTCACACCACAGCATTGCCGCATAGAGCAACCCGGCCCAGCCATGAGCGACACCAAGGACTCGCAGATTCTGACACTCGCGTATCGCGGGATAATGTGAAAGCAGGTCGCAGATCTCCTGCATGATCTGATGGCCGAGCGAGTGCAGGCGGCCATTGTGAAGATACTTGCGCTGAGGTGTCGCATCCAGCAGCAGCGAGCACCCAAGGAGTGTGCCGGCTCTCCCCAGTGTCAGATCCGGATTGTTGCTCGGTGACTCTGAAAACGCGACAAACGCATCCAGAGCATTCTGATGTGAGACCATGTCGTTCATCGCGTGACTGATGAGCGCCTGAACCGCGTGTACTCCGCTGGCAGAATGATAAAGAGCTGTCCGTCCTGCCGTCTCAGGAGTGATTTCGAGCACGGCACTGTAGAACGAGCGTTCGTGTGTCAGGTCGCGAGCCGCTTTATTCGCCCACACATCAGCGAGCGACAGCAACTGAGCGTCCGCCCGCAGCATCGAGACGCGATACATCGCATACGCAATGCCGGCCGCCCCGTAGTTGATGGAATTCGTCGGCGCGCATGGCAGAACGTTTTCGATCAGCGGTCCGCTGAATCCAATTCGCTCGAGTGTATTTCGGACAAAGCGATCCCGCGAAAGAGTCTCTGGAATCACCGGCTGTAACGGACTGGCCGCAACTCCTCTCAGCTCTCGCGCCAGTTCGGTCATCGATGCAAACCTCGCTGCCGGTTGTTTCTGCAGGGCTCGCACGAGAATCCTCTCAAGCTCCGGCCACACCGTGCCATGATGCACCACGGGCAATGGAGGATCCTCAGCGATCTGTCGCATCAGCTCGCCCTTCTCGGCAGAGAACTCCAGATAATGCCGACCGCTATACAGCAGGTACAGCAGTGCTGCCACTGAGTATTGTTCACCGCTCGTCGTGGATTCCGGGGGGGCCTGCCGGAATTGTCGTGCACGAGCAAATTCCGGCTCAAAAAAGAAACCGACGCCGCCTCTCGTCGGCGTGAGGTTTTCAGCGGCCATGTCGTCCAGACGGCTCAGCCCAAAATCGATAATCCGGACGCTTTCGGTATCATCCACCAGGATGTTGCGGGGATGTACGTCCGAGTGAATGACATGTTGCCTGTGAAGCGCTTCGTACGCCTCTGCGATCCTGCACAACAAGTTCAGCAGTCGTTGCGAGTCATTCGAAGTCTTCGAACGTCGCAGCACCTCGGCTGCCTCTGACGACGTCAGGCCGTCACACCATTCCATGACCAGATATGGCTGTCCGTCCACAACGTCGGCAGCCAGCAGTCCGGGACTTACCGTACCGTCCAGGTGTTTCAGAATCAGCGCCTCATGGTCCAGATTGCACACGCACTCAGTATTCTCCCTTGTTCGCATCAGCTTCAACGCAACATGTCGTCCGTCCGGCGCATCCGCCTCGTACAGCTCTGTGTCCTCCAGAGCCTGCAGGCACCGTACGACGGAGTATTCGGCAATCATCTGTCCCGCACTGAAGCGGGGAATGATGCGATTTGCCTTCTCAGAATCGGCAGGCACAAGAATCTGTGCGTTGAGCAATTGCTGCAGTACGGGGAATGCCTCTTCCAGGGTCTGCTCCGCGTCCAGATTTCGCCGGCGACAAAAAGTCACGACGGCATTCACAATCGTGCTGGCGCTGCGAAACTCCCGCAGCAGTTCGGCCGAATCGGAGTCGATGATCCTGGAAGGCGCACGAGACTGCGGGCGGGTGACTGCAAAATCGCTGTCGTTCGCGGTGAATTGTCTTCTCACCTCTGAGGAGAGTTCGCTGACCGGAACCAGCAACACGTCTGCCGGAAGAATCAGAGGATCAGCGATTGTCATCTGTGTCTGCCCATATTGATTCCGACGGACTCCAGGTGGTAGGATCTACCCCCAGTAATCGCAGGCGCGCGATTGCAAACTCCCGCGGATCCATCGTTTGCGACCGCATTTCCCTGGCCGCGATCAGGGCAATCGCCAGTTGGTTGGTCAGCCAGAGACGCCAGCTCTGACGGTCCTGCCAGCGCAGCACCTGCGTTTCACGAGGCGGATCAATGCCCCATGAAAGCAGGCCATCGTCAAAAAGTTCTGCCGTGAATGGAACCCCGTGCGCCGGACAGCCTTTGAGTGCAGCATTCAATCGGAAAGCCGTTTCATGCAGATGATCGGAGGATTCAAAATAGACCACAATTTTGTCGGGTCTCAGAATCCCGGCAACGTCTTCGCCTGTTTTGAAGTGCGGTACACGGGCGTTTGTCAGCGTCGAGACGATCGTCGCAAAGGACTCTTTCAGCACGTCAACCAGGGGAGATACATACAGCTTGTATCGATATCGGCCTTGCGAGGAACGCTCGCTGCCGGTGCGTAACTGCCAGGCGCGCCAGCCTTCGGTCTGCGGCCCTTCGCTGACACGCGACCAGTCACGTGCCAGCGAATGATCCAGTTCACCCCCGGAATCCATACCCATGAATTGTGAAACGGCGTGTGCGCAGGAAAATCTCTCTGCTATCTCTGGCGTAAGCGGAATGCGATTGAAGAAGTACATCCGGGCAGACAGAGTTCCGCTGTCCGCGATTTGCAGCAGGGAGGCATAGCGGAGTGCCGCACGTGAAAGTCGGGCAATTTTTCCTTCTGCCCTTACCACGGGTTGCTCCGGGCAAATGACGTGGCAGGCGTCAGCACCTGAAATAAAGAGACCTTCATGCTGCATCTCCAGCACCGAGTCCAACACCAATTCGCCGATGGCTTTGTGAATTCCGCTGCCAAATGAATCTGCTGTGCAATGCGGAATCGTCCCGGGCCGCTGCATCGAATACAGCAGAAGCGCCGCGTCACGACACACTGACTTTATCCCCAATCCAGTTCCAGGTTGGGGAATCAGGACTCCGTAGAAATCCGGATCCCGCTTCAGATCTGCCAGCAACGACTGTTGCTCGAACGGCAGTCGATCGAAAACGACCAGTTCGTAAAGTGGATTGGTTCGGAAGATCGCATCAGTGAACTGTCGGAACGCAAAGTGTTCGGTGCCGTGTTGGAGGATGCCGCGACGCGCCTGCTGCTCTGCGCCGAGGGCGCGGCGACCGCGACCGGCACCCGGCTCGAGGTGATACC
>JANNGQ010000838.1:0-3049 GCA_031403975.1 Planctomycetota bacterium | reverse complement strand
GCTGCCTTTGGTGGCACGCCAGCGGGACAATTTTTATCAGAAGCTCCTCGAATCCGCGAAAGGCGAACGAGCCCGCCGACTGAAAAAACTGGCCGATGCATCCCGACAACCGTTCGGTCATGTCCGGCATGAACTGAACATGTACCTTTCCAAGTATGGTGCCGACCAGGTCCAGCACCGGCACCTGTCCTGGATGTTCGCCCGTATGGGATTCGAGCAGGCCAGCTGCGAAGAAGCGTCCGTGATCCCCTGCCTCTCTGCGCGGTTTGAGTCTGAGATTCAGTCACGTCTGGTGATGGTTCCACGGCACGTCAGAAACGGCGAACTGGAGAAGTCACGGCAGCTGATCACCGAGGTCATCGAACTCCTGCACCGCGGCATCGACTGCGGCGGTATCGTGGACCCGTGGAACATTCTTGCATTTCAGGGACTCTTCCCGCTGTTTTTCACCCGCGAAGATTCGATCCCCGATGCGCGTGTCGAAGTACTGCTCGACATCATGGGCCAGATTTTCGATGTCTGTTCACTGACGATGAGCGAAGCCGCGGCTGCAGGCAGAAACGACCTGCATGAAGCTGTGCTGTACGATTTCCGCACGCTTGCCGAACGGTGGGACCGCTATGCCACGACGACCGTCAATGATCTGACTCATGTCGAAGGCATGAAGTCCGTTGAAGCGGCCACACAAGTTGCCAGAGTGCTCGCAGAATGGCGGACGGCGGGTGAGTCGGCCGGTGATATCTCGTTCTGGCGGCAGCATGTCGAAGACTTCGACGCAACCAGCAGTTTTGCGCAGGTCGTTACGGCCCTGCTCGACCGGCATGATCATGTCGCTGCGATGGGATTGCTGATGCAGTGGCTCAGTCGGGCCGAAACCGTCCCGCTTGAAAATGGCCCGCATTCGATTCACCGGATGCTGCACCGCCTGCTGCAGTGCATCTGCGATCAGCCGGATGCAACCCAGCGCTGGAGCAGTCTCAGGCGACTGTTCGCGTTCATGGAGGCCAATGCGGGGCTGTTCTGGGAAATCCCGCGACTCGGCGAATTTGCCGAGCAGCGAAAGAAAGGCCGCAAGGCCGGCAGCGATTCGAAAGATGATCTCGACCTGGAGCATCTGTTTGATCGCGATGACGACGATGAAGGCGTGCTCGAAGCCGCCTGGGACGATGTGACGTACCGCGATTCTACCGATGACGGCAACGCATCCGACACCATGGACGGAGCTTCCGGCCCCGGCACCACGGAATTCGAAATGCTCTATCGGCAGATCGAACCGCGGCTGAAGTTTCTGCACACCGTCGGCTCGCTGTGGGGCATCGCCGCCGTTCAGATTGCACGGTCCGCAGCTGCGTCCCCGACCGCTGCCGACCAGAAGGAACACCTCCGCGAGTGGCTGGCGTCGATTCGCGGACGGCTGAATGGACTCGGGGAACTGGTCCGCGAAGTCCGCGACTACGAAATTGCGTCGATGGGCTCAGGCCTGGAGGGCAACATCGAATATGACATTCAGATGCAGTGCCGCTTTCTGCTGATGCAGAACGCATTGTCGACGACCGTCGAATTCCTGATGGCCGAACGACTGATCGGAGCCGTCATTGCCGAAGACCCGTCGGGCAGCAAGGACAGTCTGTCGCTGGACCGGTACCTGTCGCGAATGTTCACAGCCGTATTCACCCGCGACGCGGATGCCGCCGGTAAGTGCTTCCCGGCACTTTGCAAAGAATTGAAGCGACGTCCGCTGCTGTACGTCCCGTTCGAAAACGGCGGACCGCCGACGGCCATCCTGAAAGCCCGCACGCTGCAGTCGGTGATCCGCGTTCTGCTGAGTCAGCTGCCGCGTCTGGGACTGCTGGAGGAGACCTTTGAACTGCTGCAGACATCGCTCCTGATGGAGCGGACTCTGCGTCCTTCCGGCCAGGCCGTTACCGAGTTCGACCGGTTGTTCCGCATCGGGCTCAGCAGTTCCGTCGAGTGCATTCTGCAGTCTGCGGCGCGCTGGAAGTCCGAAGGCAGGCAGAAGGTGAAGAATGTCCTCCGCAGGATTCAGAGGCTGCTGGATTCCTACTCAGATCTCTGGACCCGTCACAGCGGCTCGATGCGACTCTCGGTCGTCGAAGATCTTCACGACGACGAATACGCCGAAGAGGTCCGCGAATTCATTGATGACTACGGTGAAGACCTGTTCCATACGCGGATGCTGACGCTGGGTAACGTCCGGGCCATTCTGCATCACGGTGCCGAGTCACTGTTTGAGGAACTCGAAGAAACCGTGGCCCTGACCCGGAACGTGAAACTCCTGGATGACCTTAAGTCGGGCGAACTGAATCGCGAAGACGCCGCCGAGCTGGCCGAATTCGTCTATGAATGCGTCGTGGACAATTTCGACCGATTCCTGGAATACAACACCACCACGACACATTCCGACTACGGCAACCGCCTGTATTGTCTGCTGGATTTTCTTCGCCTGGAAGCTCTGTACGATCGCTTCGAATGGAACACGATCCCGTGGCAGGTCGCTCATGAAACGATGGTCAGGCGCGGTGACATGGACGTCGCTGCGGCAGTTGAAGACTACGTCGGCGGCGAATCCCGCGAGATCGCCGGTTCATTCGTCGAAGAACTGGAAGCACTCGAATCCGAATACGGTGTCCGCCTTCCCGCGCTGCACGATCATGTCGGCGAACGCATCGTGGGAGCCCTCGCCCAGAACCGTATGGCCGCACTCGTCCCCAGATCCTGCCCCGGTGCGACCGGTCTCAGCAGCAGCGAGGTCGAACAGAATTTCCAGAGACTCCGCAGTGAGATCGCGGACTTCATGAACGCCCGAATCGGCTCAGGCATCGAACCGCCTGACTGGATGCAGCGCCTTGCCAGCGAACTGGACCATGCTCAGGAAGGCCGCCCCGGTGCCCTCGCCGATTCCCTCACCGACGGCGAATTCCAGAAACTCACCCAAAAAGCCATCGACCAGCAGATCGCCGATATCAGCAAACTGAACGACGCTGCCGGCACCGGGATGTAGCATACCGTTGGCCCGCCGCTCCGTCGG
>JANNGQ010000837.1:0-2253 GCA_031403975.1 Planctomycetota bacterium | reverse complement strand
GGCGCGGCGAGCGCATCGCACCCGCTCGTCTTCGTGTTGCGGCGCGACCGCGTCGCAAAAAGCCGGGCTTCTCGAGTACTGTAACGAACGGCTCGTTACACCGCGTCATAGCTCCACGGTTTGCGCATCTCACGGTTGACGAAACCATTGGCTTCCGCGTCACCCTTGAATTCTTCCTTCTCAGGATTCCAGTTCAATTTGCGGCCAAGGCGGAGTGAAATCGCGCCCAGATGGCAGACCGACACGCTCCGATGCCCGATCTCCGGTTCACAGACCGCTGGCTTGCGCGTCCGGACGCATTCAAAAAAGTTTCCCATGTGGTCTTTGCTGGTGTAGAGCCGCTCGGCATCCGATGGCAATTCCTGCTTCAGCAAGTCAGGGTCGCTCGCTTCGATCTTGCCCCGAGTGACAAAAATCCAGCCGTCGGTCCCTTCCAGCCGGACGCCATTCTGCTCGCCCGGGATTGGAGTTTCACCCGTCGGCTGGCCGTAAAAATTTTCTCGGGCAATGCTCTTGCAGGTGTGCGTGACGCCGTTCGCGTATGTGAAGTCCACTTCATACCGGCCAATGGTGGTGAAGCCACCGGCGATTGGCGGCACCAATGTTCTCCCTTCAACCGAGATCGGCCCGGAGCGTTCGGTACCGTTCGCCCATTGGGCGATGTCATTATGATGCGCTCCCCAGTCGGTGATCGTACCACCGGAATAGTCGTACCAGAAACGGAACTTCACGTGGCAACGCTCAGGAACATAGGCGGTCTCCGAAGTTTGTCCCTGCCAAAAATCCCAATCGATCTCAGCAGGGATATCGGCCGTTTTAAACGGCCCCTGGATCGGACCGGACGGGAGCATTGTGAGAATGTGTTTCAGCTTGCCGATCCGACCGTTGCGGACTAATTCGCACGCCAACCGAAACCGCGCATCGCTGCGCTGCTGGCTGCCGGTCTGCAGGACACGGTTCGTCTGCTGCGCAACTTCAACCAGTTTCTTCCCTTCGCCGATCGTGAGGGTGAGGGGCTTTTCGCTGTAGACGTCTTTGCCGCTCCGCATCGCATGGATGTTGACCAGTGTGTGCCAATGATCCGGCGTGCCGTTCACGACGACATCGACTTCAGGGTGGGCAATCGCTTTGCGGAAGTCGGAAAAGATCGCCGCGCCGTCATGTTCGGCCGCCGCATCGGCGGCGTGCTTGCTGTCGACATCACAAACACCGATCACACGGCCGAAGCTGGCGGCCTTTTTCGCATCGCCGCGACCCTGTCCGCCGCAACCGATCAGCAGGATGCCCGGCTTGTCGTTGGGCGATTTGGGTTCCTGAGGCGCAGCCAGCGCGGCGTTTTCCTCATAATACCAACCCGGCAGTCCGGAAGCCGCCGCGACGGCGGCGGTCGTTTTCAACGCACGGCGACGAGAGATGCGTGAATCGTGACTGGACATGCGAAACTCTCCCCGACGAAAGATGTGTCTGGTTTATTGATCCGGAACTGACTCGCTCCCGGGATTCAGAACATCGGATACGAATGATCACGCCGAACCGCTCGAATGCCGTGTCAAGACGGCCGATCGCACTTTGCCCGGAGCCGCATCAATTCAATGAACTCCTTTTTGCCTTTGGCCGATCGCGAAATATAACCGCGATTCTTTGCGGTACCAAGAGTCCCATCCGGTTTCGCGACTGATCTTAAGCAGGCATGATGCCACAGACAAAGGATGTGCTGTCGATGGCGAGGTTTCGGTCGACAGTGGCGCTGGCGTAGCCAGCCTGAAGGGACTGTCGGCTGTCGCAGGACGGTGATTTCAGGGATTTGCCGCGTCGGATCCAACGTGCCGGCACGATCAACAGCGTCCAAAGCCCGTTCAATACGCGCCCGGTGGCCGGGAGGCTTCTCACACTCCCTTTGCCGCGCATTGCCGCCTGCGAATTCGCCGGACGGCGAAACAGCCGCCTACGAAAGCAAAGATGACCATCGACGAGAGCTCGGGCACCGCAGCCGACTCGACCAGGATGTCGAAATCGTCGAGCCCGATGTTGAGCGGAGTGATGTTGTGGACTCCCGCGAATCGCAGCTGGTAAGTTGATCCGGGAGTGACGATTCCTGTGATGTCGAAGTTAGTTTCACTTCAATTGGACCTGCCCCGTTTTGCTCTCTGCCGCATATTCTCGCAGTAGAATCTGTGCAATCAGCAAGTCCGAGTGTCTGCGGTTCGCGGGCTCTTGTTTGAGTTGTTCAATGATTTTTGCAGCCTGCATCTG
>JANNGQ010000836.1:0-12127 GCA_031403975.1 Planctomycetota bacterium | reverse complement strand
GCTGAAAGTGCTGCGCCGGCGATTTCTGTCTCGAACGTCGCGATCGAATGTCCTGATCTGTGTCCGGAGTATCATGCAAGGATTATTCGCGGCGTCAGGATTGGTCCAAGCCCTGCCTGGCTGAAGGATCGCCTTGCCGCCGTGGGTATCAATTCGGTCAACAATGTTGTGGACGCCACGAATTTCGTGATGATGGAATGCGGCCAGCCTCTGCATGCCTTCGATCTGGATCGGCTGGAGGGCCGAAGGATCGTAGTCCGCCGTGCGAGGATCGGTGAAACCATTACGGCAATTGATCAGCGGCCGTATCTGCTGTCGAACGATGTGTGTGTTATTGCTGATGCGAAGCGGGCGGTCGCGGTCGCAGGAGTCATGGGCGGATTTGATACGGAGATCTCAGTGTCAACGGTCAACGTTCTCATCGAATCGGCTGCGTTTGCGTCGATGTCGGTTCGAGCGACGGCTCGCGCATTGAAACTGCATAGTCCGTCATCGTATCGATTCGAACGCAAGGTCGACCGGAGCTGGCTCGACTGGGCCTCGCGGCGCTGCTGCGAGCTGATTCTGAAAGTTGCCGGCGGAACGTTGCTTGCCGGATCCATCGTTGCCGGTGATCCGCCGGAGCAGACTCGAGAACCGCTGCAGCTGCGATTTGCTCAGGTGTCGCGCCTGCTGGGAGTGACGATCCCGCCCGATACGTGTGTCGGGATTCTGGAGCGGCTCGGGCTCAGGTGTCTCGATCGTAATGCGGCAAGTGCGCGTTTCGAACCACCGAGCTGGAGACCGGATCTGCTGCGAGAGTGTGATCTTATCGAAGAGGTTGCCAGGATTTACGGATACGGACACATTCCTGCCAATGCCGCTCTGCCCGTGGTGTCGACAGCGCGGACGCTGCGGGAGCGGGTGTTTGATACCGCACGTTTGCAGATGGTCGCGAGCGGCCTGTCGGAGGCCCTGACGCTTTCGTTTGTCAGCGAGGAGCAGCGGCAGCTCTTCCGTCCGCTGGGCGAGATTGTTTCGGTCGCCGTCAGCCATTCAAGCCGCAGTCATGAAAACCAGCTGCGACAGAGCTTAATCCCAAGCCTCTTGCAGTGTCGCCGACAGAACGAGCGGCATGGAAACGTGAACGCCGAGCTGTTCGAGATCGCGCGGGTCTATCTTTCGGCTGGGAAAGCCGAGCCGGAGCAGGTCGCTGAGCCGTATACCATCAGCATTGTCTGCGGTCGGTCGTTCGGGCAGCTGATGGGAATTGTTGAATCGCTCGCCGCGGCGCTCGCTCCTCACGCCGCCGTGTCGACTGAAGCGGCAAGGCATGCGGAATTTGTTGACGGGCGCGGCGCAAGCATCCTGCTGAATGGGCAGCACTGGGGCTGGGTCGGTGAGCTGCATCGTGATGTGCAGAATCAGATGGATCTGCACGATGCCGTGACCGTTGCCGAGTTGCGGCTGACCACGATCGAGTCACAGTTCGAGGCATCGCGCACCTTCACACCCCTGCCCCGGTTTCCGTCGGTTTCCCGGGATCTGAACTTTGTACTTCCGGAATCGGTCACCTGGGCCGATCTGTCCGCAGCGGTTATGCGGTCTGCAGGTGAGCTGCGTCTGGAGACAACTTTTGGAGGTCAGTATCGCGGCAGACAGATCGAGGCCGATCGGAAGTCCTACCTCATGACATGCCGCTTTCTGGCCCCTGACCGGACTCTCACGACGGAAGAAGTCGATGCGGCTGTGCAGCGAATTGTGGGGACGTGTGAATCGGAGCTCTCGGCAAAACTGCGGGCGTGATTATCTGGTGTCCCGCCGCTCCGTCGGCGGGAATCGTTTGTGTGCCATGATCGGGAACGGGAACACGGGTCGGCAGAGCGACTGGCCAACAGTAGTGCCTCATGAAACGAATACTGCTCAAATCAAAAATCCATCGTGCGACGGTGACCGACGCAAGTCTGCACTATGAAGGCAGCGTCACAATTGATCCACTGCTGATGGAAGCAACGGACATCGTCGAGTGGGAACAGGTCGACATCTATGACATCAACAACGGCAATCGCCTGACGACCTACGCCATTACCGGTGAACGCGGCTCCGGTGTCATCTGCCTCAACGGTGCCGCCGCGCGACTTGTTCATGTCGGCGATCTGGTCATTATCTGCAGTTATGCTCAATTCGCTGAAGAAGAACGAAGAAAACACGATCCGAAGATTGTGCTGGTTGACGAGAAAAACCGGATCGTCCGGAAATGCGCCAACTGAGACCTCGGTCTGCAGCGCGCCCCGGAACATGAATGCTGGCCCGTGTTATGCTCGT
This sequence comes from Planctomycetota bacterium, assembly GCA_031403975.1. Taxonomy (GTDB): domain Bacteria; phylum Planctomycetota; class Planctomycetia; order Planctomycetales; family Planctomycetaceae; genus SXXK01. The sequence goes on along the minus strand of JANNGQ010000836.1, from coordinate 9,823 downwards.
GACCAGTCCTGCCAGACTGCCTGCAGCAGTTGACGCAAGTGCCCGTCCTTTGAGATTCAAAGAACGCTGAATCCATCTCGCTGAGGCCTTGACAGCAATGCGTCAGCTGCGGCGTCGTCAGCGAATTGTTCTTTGTCCGGATCCCATTTCAAAGCCCTGTCCAGCTTCATCGCGATGTTCGCCAGGTGGCATGACGTAATGCTGCGGTGCTGGTCTTCAACGTCTGAAACCGGTTTGCGACGGGATTCGATACAGTCAAAGAAATTCCCCATGTGATTGACGATTGCATCCAGTTTGCCTGATCGTTCCGGGCGAGCAAGATTGTCGAAGTCGTAAACGGAGAACTGTTCCCTGGACAGTGGATTGACGGCAAGTCCGTCCACCGGTGTGCCGGAGATCGAGCCGCGATTGACGAAGAGACGTCCACTTGAACCGGTAAACAGTATCCCGTTGCGACCGGTATCGCTGATCGTCAGCACAACGCCGTTTGCGTATCGGATTCTCGCATTGAAGTCGACGGGCACATTGTAACTGTCAGCAACCGTCGGATAGTTCGCAATGCCGCTGACCTCGACCGGGCCGGAGTTGATCGCCCAGTGTGCGATATCGACGTGGTGAGCACCCCAGTCCGTCATCTGGCCGCCGGAGTATTCCTGCCACCATCGAAACGTGTAATGCGACCGTTCGGCAATGTACGGTACGTCGGGAGTCTGGCCCTGCCACAAATCCCAGTTGAGGTGCTTTGGAACGGGCAACCGTTCAAACGGCCCGCCCGCATCATTTTTCCCGAGAATCACGTCGACACTCTGCAGTGCGCCGATGCGTCCGCCGCGGACCATCTCCACCGCCAGCCGGAACCGGTGATCGCTCCGCTGCCATGAACCGACCTGAACGACTCGAGATGACTCATTTACTGCATCACGGATGCGTTTGCCTTCGTCGATCGTCAGCGTCAATGGTTTCTCACAGTAGACATCCTTTCCCGCTCGGCAGGAGTCAATCAGCATCTTCGAATGCCAGTGATCCGGAGTGCCGATGAGCACAACATCGACGTCTTTCCGTTGCAGCAGATCCTGGTAGTCTTCAAAGATCTCAGCTGTGCTGCCGAAGGACGCGCGAGCCTGTTCGCGGACATGACGGTCCACGTCGCACACGGCCACAATGTCACCGTACTCGCGAGCCTTTTCGGTGATCACCGTGCCCTGATAACGCAGGCCGATGGCTCCGATGCCCGGTCGCTCGACGGCATGACGGCTTTTCGCACTCGCCGGTACTCCGAAGACGACCGGCGGTACGAATGCGAGTGTCGCTAACGAACCGGCAGACTTCAGCAGCGTTCGACGAGAGTTGCGATGATGCAGCATCAGAGGGACTCGACATTCGACAGTGAACAATCAACAGAGTCGTTCAACAGGGCCATCCATGTTCACGTTGATGTCTGCGAAAGAGAGGCTGCCTGGGGCGCGTTACCTTCGGTGAGTATTCGCGAGAACGCTCGAATCGGGGACTGACGCTGATCGCCAGATAATGACCCCGAGTTTCGGCGGTGGCTTCCATTGACCATGGACCACCAACGCTCGGTGCGACGACCAACGCCCGGTACTAACCACGGATTCAATCAGGAAAACTCTACAGATGCCCCATTTCACCGTCAATGAATGGCTGGCCCCATGCCGCCAGCGGCCCCATGCCGCCAGGCCTGATCAGACGATCCCGGAATCGTCGTCCACAGCCCGCTTCCAATGCTGTTCGCCATTTCATACGTTGACAACTGACAGCGCAAGCCTGCGGTCGTCGTGCACCATTTGCAGGCTCCATCGCACTGCCGCTGAAGCTGCATTTTCACGTATCAGTGTTTGTGCAGATTTCGTGCAGATCTGGTATCGGTCATTACCGAAACCGACATGATGGATGCGACACGAATGTCGTTTCGTGAAACGTAATAGAATGGGTACTCATTGATGACCTGGCCGCGAGTTTCCAGCCTGAAAACAATCGGACTGTTTCAGGCTCGCCTGAGCGAGCTGAACATCGATCTTCCGATCGATGAGCACATCGAAGCCGGACCGGGCGGCGTCCTGTGTCAGCCGATGGATTCCGTCTGCGGCCGGATCGGAAATCGCTGGTGCATTTTGCCGATGGAAGGCTGGGACGGGACGACGGACGGTCGACCGACCGACCTGACCAGACGCCGCTGGCGAAATTTCGGGCTCAGCGGAGCTAAGCTGATCTGGGGCGGCGAAGCGGTCGCCGTGCGCCAGGATGGCCGAGCCATTCCGAATCAGCTGCTGATCAACGACGGCACAATCGGTGAACTGGCTGCATTGCGTGAGATCCTTGAAGCGGCTCATCGCGAACACATCGGTTCGACAGACGATCTGCTGGTCGGACTCCAGCTGACTCATTCCGGACGATTCGCGCGACCATCGGACAAGCGTCGCCTCGAACCGATGATCGTGTATCGCCATCCGCTCCTCGATGCAAAGTTCGGCATTACGGATGACCGGACGATCCTTAGCGATGATGATCTTCGGCAATTGGCTGATGATTTCATTGGCGCGGCCAGACGATCCGCTGCGGCAGGTTTCCGCTGGGTCGACATCAAGCACTGCCACGGATACCTCGGTCACGAGCTGTTGTCGGGATTCGACCGGCCCGGTCAATTCGGCGGCAGCTTCGAAAACCGAACCCGGTTCCTCCGCAATATCGTCTCGGGCATCCGTGCGGAAGTGCCGGGGCTGGGAATCGGCGTGCGAGTCAGTGTATTCGATTTTGTGCCGTTTCAGCCGGGGCCGACAGTCGAAGGCTCGGGTGTTCCATCGACAACGTCGGCATACCGTCATGCGTTCGGCGGCGACGGCAGCGGGCTGGGAATTGATCTGAAGGAACCTCAGATGTTTCTGGAACTGCTGAAATCGCTGGGCATCGATCTGGTCTGCTCGACCTGCGGAAGTCCATACTACAATCCTCATATTCAGCGACCGGCGCTGTTTCCTCCGAGCGACGGTTATCAGCCACCGGAAGATCCGCTGGTGAGTGTCCATCGCCAGATTTCAGCAACCGCAGATCTGAAGCGGCTCGTTCCCGGGTTGATCGTGGTCGGCACGGGATATTCGTATCTGCAGGAATGGCTGCCGCATGTCGGACAGGCGGTGGTGCGCTGCGGAATGGCGGACTCCATTGGACTCGGCCGGATGGTGCTGTCTTATCCCGAACTCCCCGCAGATATCACCGCCGGGCGGGGGATGAAACGGAAAAAGATCTGCCGCACATTCAGCGACTGCACAACGGCACCTCGCAACGGACTGGTTTCCGGTTGTTATCCTCTGGACCCGCACTACAAGGCATTGCCCGAACGGGAAACGCTGTTCGCGCTGAAACAGTGGTCAACTGCGCCTGATGAAAAATGAGACGAATCTTTGCACTGGCATGGCGCGCGTGGTCGTCCGGCAGACCGTACGTATGAGCGTCGTGACTGTCTTTCCGGAAGCAACGACGACGTAACTGTGGTGAATCCGGATGCCGATTGTCACCCGTCATCGCGACGATGGGAACCTGGTCAACGCCGCCTCCCGGACGGGAGGAGCGGACCGAGCGGGCACGACCTGCAACGGCCATTCATCGGAAACCGTGGCACTGTACGGTCGCTGCTGTTGTCGGAGTACTGCCAGTTCTCTCCTGATGTCCGTCAGTCTTGACTGAGCCACCTGCAGTGAAGGGTCGGCTGCAACAGCCTGCGTGAAGTAGATTTCACACTCTTCCAGTGTGTTTTCGTAGACAATCAACCCGACGTTGTAGCGAGCAGCAGCATCGCCAACGGATAGTTCAAAGTGCTCCAGCGCCGCTTCCGCCTGACCGGATCTCGCGAGCGCTTCGCCAAAGCAGAACTGGATCGCCGGGTCATTGTGATCACTTACAACGGCCATTTCCAGAATTCGACCGGCCTCTTCCCATTGCCCGCATGATGAATAGATCGACGACAGATGGACAGCCAGTTGCGGCTGCTGACTGGCAAGCTGAATCAACTGCTCCAGCTGAGCGTCACAACCGGTGATGGCAGGCGAAGTAAACAGCCGACCGGACAACGGAAGATCCCGCAGTGAATCCAGACCGTGAATCTGACTGACCCCGGGATCGGTCTGTGCCACGATCAGACAGTCCGGGAGCAGAGTTTTCAGGCTGCCGACTCCGTCTGCTGTCACAGCCGTATTGATCAGACTCAGCCCTTTGAGCGACCGCAGCGACTGCAGCTGCATGATCCCGGCATCCGAAACACGAGTATTGTTCAGAGACAGATAGCGAAGCTGTGTCCACTCCGGCGCGCTGATCAGGCCGTCGTCAGAAACCGCAGTATTCGACGCATCGAGCAGGATCAGTGTTTTCAATTGTGACAGGGCAATCAGCCCGTCGTTCGTGATATTCGTTCCCTTCAGCTTGAGTGACTGCAGGTTGCTGAGACCCGTGAGCGTCGTCATGGCATCGTCATGCAGCTCAGTGCCCGTCAAATCCAGCTCGCGGATTTCCGGGAACGCGCTGAGGGCCGTGATTTGTTCGCTCGTGATGTTGCTGAAAGACAAATCCATCTCGACGATCGTCCCGTCCGCGTTCGGCCGGAGCGTTCCTCCTGCCTCGCGAATCATGGCGGATGCTTCTTCAGTCGTGAGCAGAACTGTCTCGCCGGTGACCGTCACGGTTGCATCCGGATCTCCCGACGGCGGCCCGTCCGAGTCGTAATCGCTCTGTGGCGTTTCCGGCTGTGCAGGTTCGGATACCACGGGATCGGATACGGAAGGTTCGGATACCAGGGGTTCGGATACCAGGGGTTCGGATACCAAGGGCTCCGGCATCGCGGGACCAGGCACGTCCGATGCACCGGCATCAGTCGTACATGAAGTCAGATAGCGATTACTGAATGCGCCGCGATGCCCAGTCTGCCGGCAACCGCCGATTGCGAAAACCATCGCTGTGGCCAGTCCGGCGCAGACAACGGTGCGGTGAGCTGCGTATGGCGATGTAAACATCCGTGTAGATCCCGGTGAATCATCCATGATCACGATGCGCAGCTTCCTGAAAGCTGCCATCCCTGCTTCTTTTCGGTCGCCCCTTGGGCGAGCAGAGAGCATCGTATTGTGAACTGTCCGCAATTGTCTCAGGTCAACGGGCATTGCCTTGTTTTGGCGATGAAATCGCTTGCAATCGTTGTTTCGGACAGTCGGACGATACCGACTTTAGCGAAAACTCGTGTCGCAGTTTGCTGGCTGTGTCCCTGTTCTCCCCACACACATCTGTTCCACAACCCAGTCAGGGTAACCGCTGAAGTCGAAAGAACTGAGCGAACTGGCACAGGCGTCATGTACCCGGATTGCGTTGCCCGGCCGCAACGACGCTGTTGCGTTTGCAAAACCTGATCCAGATGGACGGGCTAGTCTTCTCGGTTGGAATTGTCGGAAACTCCCCGACCATCGCAACCTTGAATGAGCGCTTTCCGACACGCTCCGGTTCCGTCCCGGCTCGTTTGAAAACAAGTGTGAAAAATCATGGCATATCTGCAATTCCTGCGGCAGTGCACACCCATCGGAAACAGGCGATGGAAACTCCTGATTTCACTGACTTGGTTGTGCTGTTTGACCAGCGGAACTTCGGCTCAGCAGGCAATCCCGGCTGGATCACAGATCAGCATCGAGTATTCCGTGGAGGAACGATCTCCTTCGGCGACCGTGATCGGAATCCTGACGAACGAGTATCCGAACCTGAAGAATTTTCGTGTTAAGAACGGCAATCCCAGAAAGATGTTCGCCCTCGACAGTACTTCCGGAAGAATCACTCTGCAGACGTCGGGAGTTCTGGATGCTGAATTCGGGTCGGTGCATCGAATGACGGTCATGGCCGACGTCAACGCTCCCAGGAACGATGCATTTCTCGAAGAATTTGCAGCGTTGCTTATGGAGGACGGTGTCTCTCGGCAGCAACTGATACAGCTGACTTCCGAGCAACAGGCGATTTCCGTCACGATTCGGTTCATGCATACTCTCGTCTCAGCACCGACTGCCAAAGAGGCGTTCACCGGCAACGGGACGCCGCGTGTGACAGAGCCGACTCAACCCGACACTGTCACTTCGGACGACAGCCCAGGTGTCGCCGCGACGCCTGATTCTGCCCCGCATCTGAAATCTCCGGACACGATCCGAGCATCGCTCGAGTCGCCGCTGCAGTCTGAATCGGTTCCGAGCGACATACCGACGGTCAGCGATACATCGACTGACGAACCGACGCTGATCGAGTCATCATCATTTGCCGAGCTGGCGGCGGATGCGATGCCAGTGCCCGTCGCAGAAGGTCCGGTCGGCGCATTTCCCGAGACCGGCTCATCGGAGAAGCCCGATTCTACGGTTCCTGACCGCTCGGTAGCCGGGCCAGCAACGGAAAACCTCCCGTCTGTTCGCTCGTCGCAGGACGACGTGCATTTGGCAGATGCTCTGCTCGCGCCGACATCCGATGCCGTGCAGGTGTCAACCGCAAGCGACACTCAGGAACTACTCCTCGCTGCAACATCTGCGGATCCAGAGCCGTCACATCTCTATGCTGCTCCGTTCATTCTTCTGATCGTCCTGTTGTTTACAACCGGATCGATTGCAATCTTTTTTCGCCTTGCAGCGATTGCACGAAAGCCGCTGCTTCGGCGGAAAAAAGTAGACGTCGCCGCAGAGAAGTTGGAGACAAAGACACTCAAAACAGCAACTGTGGACAGGTCCATGGCGACGGTTCATGCTGCTACGGCAGTTGAGGCGACAATCGCAGATTCTGGCTGCATTCAAACATCTGATCGGGCCAGAGTGTCTGGCGCGGTTTCCCAACCTGGGGATGAGAATGCTTCTGCCCGCAAATCGAGCCTGGACCCGGAGTCGCTGTTCTCCGACGAGTTTCAGTCCAGTCCTGGGTACAACAGGCCGCAGCCTGAATCGGCCGTGCTGCGCCAGGTGCAGGCTTCTGTCGCTGATCACAAATCCATGATTGAAAAACTCACAGAAGATCTTTCGGCAATCGGCCATCGAGTTGATACAGCGGTTGGTGTGCCTCAGTTGGAGCCGGTACTCACCGCCAGATCCGATTCGAAATGCTATACGGATGATGGCACACTGTCTGATCGGGACTTGAGTCGCACGCCGCTGACGGTTTCAAAGCGATTCGATGCCCACGGCAGTAACGATCTCAGAGAAGGCCTGACTCAGGCCAGAAGCGGCATCGCACGAACCCTCGAAAAGAGCGACTGGCCGACTGTCGCACCGAAGTCCGGATGCGGGACGAGCGATCATCCGCCCGAAGTCGCCTCGCCTGAGCCTGTCGAAGACCTGCGGACGGAATTGCGCGACTTGTTTGACATGCAGGGCTCGTTGGTTTCGTCCACAACCTCACGGTCCCATCGGGCAGCCGAACCTGGAACTGCTGATCTGGATCCGGCTGCCGACAAGCATTCTGAGGCTGACCATCAGGATTCGATCACGCGGTATCTGAGTCATCTGCTGGAACGCAAGCAAGAAGAGAGCGCTGTTGAGTCGCTGTGCGCTGATCGCGGCAAGTCCGGAAACAAGAGCGATGCGGCAGACCGCCGCCGCAGTCAGGCAGCGGTTCCGGAACGCAGCCCCGTCAAATCGTATCTGGAATCCTATCTGAAGGATCATGGAGGTGGGCTTCAAGTCGGGCAACTCGAATCGGGCATGCCATCCGCGACTTTTCCAGTCGGGCCGGTCGCCGCCATACACGCGGCACAGCTGATTGAGCGAACGCCGGCGGATATGTCTTCGATGCGGGAGCACATGACGTCATTTCGGTCCGTTGCCAAGCAAGCCGTTGAACAGGCGCTGGCATCGCACAGTCTGAGGCAAGCTCAGGGAACGCTCGTGTTTCGAAAAATCCTGCTCTTCGCATTGTTGATCATGACGTTGCTCGTCATCACCGCCAACATGGTGCACGCCATTCATTTGTACCCTCTGAACTGGCTGATGGTACTCGTCGTGGCACTGTGCTTCGCAGAACTCTGCCTGCGCATGCAGGCCATCCGCCGACGCCAACGAGAAGTCATCAGCCAGGTGAAGGCGCGGTCCGATGCCCGACCAGGATAAAGCCGGATCGCGGCTACTTCCTTGCTCCCGGGTAAGACATCGGAAGCCAGGCTCCGTTCTGCTGGCTGCTGGCGACACCCTGCTGGATAAAGTACATGCCTTCCGCACCATCATACACGTTCGGATAAATCGTGTTCTTCCTCTCGAAGGACTCACCTGTGGCGCGTGAGGCCATTGCGTCGTAGGCGAATCGGTAGACGTTGGCAAAGGCCTCGAAGAATCCTTCCGGATGACCTGCCGGCAGGCGGCAGGCGGCCTTGCCCATGCCGTTCATGAACGGAGCGTTCGGGTCGCGCGTGTACATCTGATGCGGTGATCCATTGCGACGAACGATCATCACGTTCGGCTCCTCCTGTCGCCATGCCAAAGCCCCTTTTGTGCCGTCGACTTCAATGAACATGTCGTTCTCACGCCCGTGCGAGATCTGGCTGGCCGTGACCGTGCCGAGTGCTCCGTTTTCATAGCGAATCACCGCATGACCGTAGTCGTCGAGACGGCGGCCTTCCGCGAAGATCTTCAGGTTGCAGGAGATGTCCGTGGGAAGCAGCCCGGTCATGTAGCGACCGAGGTTGTATGCATGAGTCCCGATGTCCCCGAAAGAGCCTGCCGCCCCGGACTTCGCAGGGTCCGTGCGCCATGCGGCCTGCTTGTGATCGTCCGATTCCAGACGACTTCGCAGCCATCCCTGAATGTAGTTCGAACGGATGGCATTGATCTCGCCGAGTTCTCCGTTGAGGATCATTTCACGAGCCTGCCGGATTAACGGGTATCCGGTGTAGTTATGGCTGACGGCGAACACCACACCGCTCTTTTCCACGACTCTCACCAGTTCCTCAGCCTGAGCAAAATCAAACGTCATCGGTTTGTCGCAGATGACATTGAATCCCGCTTCCGCCGCGGCTTTGGCGATCTGAAAATGCGTGTGATTTGGAGTCGCCACACTTACGAAATCAATTCGCTGATCAGCCGGCAGTGCTTTTTCCCTGTCTATCATTTCCGTGACGGAGCCATACGCTCGTGACTCCGGAATGTCATACGCCGCCCCACTGGCCTTCGCCCGAGCCGCATCTGATGACAAGGCCCCGGCCACCAAAGCCGCTCTGTTGTCCAGCACCGCAGCTGTGGCATGGACGCGCCCTATGAAAGCTCCCTGACCTCCTCCAACCAGTGCCATCCGCAGCTTGCGATTGAGTTTGCCATTGGTGGTGTCTGACATGAGCGAAACCTTGAGTGGTGGAAGTGGGAGTTCGTCCGAGAGCCTTCAATTCTCTGGGAAGAATACTGCCGCTTCGAAAAGGCGACAACCGACACCATTGATTCCTCAGCATCACCGAACCACGGCGCGACGATCGAATCAGCCGCCACGCGCTGGCGTTAGGTTTCCTCAGCTCACTCACACTGAACGTTCGGTCGCGAATCTTGCGATCGTTTCCAGAACCGAGCGAGCTGGTGACGCCGGCATCCGGTGCAAAGAGGCCACAGCACGCCTGACAAATGCGGTCGCCGTGGCCTGAGCGGATTCGATGCCCTCCCTCACGAGCGGTTCCTGACACAACTGCTGTTGAGCGCAGGCCGTGTCGGACGACATCAGGTCTTTCAACGTCTGCATTTCGGAAACGCTGCCGCACCGCAGCGCTCTCAGCAGCGGCAGTGTCATTCGGTGATTCGACAGATCGTTGGCTGCGTCTTTTCCCGTCTTCTCC
>JANNGQ010000835.1:0-6553 GCA_031403975.1 Planctomycetota bacterium | reverse complement strand
GGACAGGAAATACGGTCCTATCCAGGAAACATTCCTTCCCCGGCGATGACACCGTCTCTCATGAAGATCTGTCGCTTCGCAAGTTTTGCGACAGATGTTTCGTGAGTCACCATGATGATCGTGCGGCCTTCGCCGTTCAGCCGCAACAGCATTTCCATGATTTCTTTCGCAGTTGTTGAGTCCAGATTTCCAGTCGGCTCGTCCGCCAGAATGATCTGTGGATCGTTCACGAGGGATCTCGCAATGGCGACACGCTGCTGCTGGCCGCCGGAGAGCTGAAACGGACGGTGATCCAGTCGATTGCCTAATCCCACCATTTCTGCCAAGTGTTCGATCCGCTTCCGCTCAACCGGTCCGATCTTCGGATAGCCGGTTCGATAGTGCAGTGGAACCTCGATGTTCTCAAGGACTGTGTACTGCGGAATCAGATTGTACGACTGGAAGATGAATCCGATGAGTTCGTTCCGGATGGCCGACAGCTCGTCATCCGTCATTCCCGAAACATCTCTGCCGCCGACGATATACTTGCCTCGAGTGGGCCGGTCGAGCGCTCCCAGAAGATTGAGCAGCGTGCTTTTGCCGCTTCCTGACGCACCCATGATGGCCACGAAGTCACCCTTCGGAAACTGTACGGTCACGCCGCGCAGCGCCTGAACCAAGACTGTGCCGAGCACATAATCCTTCTGAATGTTGATGACTTCAGCGGCAAGGTCCATGTGGGCAGGATTCAGGATTCGGGAAGCAGGAAGCAGCCAAGGAATGTGCGTTACGCGGCACGACGTTGCCTCGTCGTGATCTGATTTCGAATGGGCAACAATTATTCAGCCTTGCCGCCCGCACCTCGGCTCTGGAATGCCTGAAAAGCTTTGGTCATTTCGTCCAGGGTCAGCTTTCCGTCACCGTCGGCGTCGGAGCGGTCAAAGAACTCCGGTCGGGGATGCTCTTCCTTTGTAACGACTCCGTCCTTGTCTGCATCCATACCGTCGAACATTGCCTTGGGATCCATCGCCGCACCGCCTGGTCCACCACCGCCGCCGCCTGGTCGGCCTCCGCCAGGACGTCCGCGACCTTCGCCCGGACCGCCGCCTTCACCGCGAGCTCCGCCCGGCCCGCCAGCTCCAGGTCCTCCTCTGGCCGCACCACCACCGGGAGGTCCCCCTGCACCGGGAGGTCCGCCTGCACCGGGAGGTCCGCCTGCACCGGGAGGTCCGCCTGCACCAGGTCCGCCTGGTCCTCGACCGAGTGTTCGCTCAGGCGTGTCGACCTTTTCACGACTGGCTTCTGCGGCTTTGCCGAGTTCCGCTTCGAGAGCGGAAAGCTCTTTAGAGAAATGCGTGCGGGGACTCATCACCACGGATTCCCCTTCGGCGACGCCGTCAAGAATCTCCATGTACTCGTCATTGGATTCGCCGACTTTCAGTTCGCGGCGTTCCACGGACTTCTTTGACGCGACATACGTGAAGAACCTTCCGGAGAATGACATCACAGACTGCACCGGAATCTGCAGCACGTTTTCTTTCCGATCTTCGACAACAATCCGGATCTGAGCTGTCATACCGGGCTTCAGCTTGCGAACCCTTGCAGCGTCGTCCTTGATCTCGATTCCCGCCTCGTACTCCTTCAGGTCAGTATTCGGCCAGCTGCCCGGGATCGGAACCGACGAAATCGTCTGCAGCACTCCGCGATACGGATCTCCCGGGATCGCATCAATCTCGATTTCGACCGGTTGTCCAACGACGACGCGGCTGATTCGGGATTCGTGAATCCGGGCGTCGATCTTCATATTCTCGAGATCCGGCAGATTGATGATCGCCTGCCGCTCGCGGACGGCGGCACCTTCTTCAATCACCACGGGCTCGCTGCCGCGGCTGTTGTTGGCGGTCGCGTACACGACTTCACCCGCCTGAGGCGCGACAAGTCGGCAGGCCTTGATCTGCCTTTGAAACAGATCCAGTTTTTCTTTCTCGACGGAGTACGTCAGTTCCGCCGCAAAGAACAGTGCCTTCATCTGTGTCATCATCGCTTCGCCTTCCAGGCGGGCTCGTGAAGTCTCGCGGACCGTGTCTTCGGCCGCCTGACCGAGTTCGCTCTCTTTGCGGAGTTTTGTGAACTGTTCAAGTACCGAGAGTTCTCCCGATTTGACTTTGAGCACGATCTGAGCCTGAGTCACCTTCAGACGGGCACTCTCCAGCTGATTGACGTTCGCGTACCCGAGCCGAGCCTGGTCCCGGATTCGTTCGTACTCTTCTTTATTGATGGACAGCTCCTCTTCTGTCTTCTTCAGATCGCCTTTGATTGTCTCGACGGCCTGCTGATACTCGCCGCCGTCTGCCATGTAACTCTTCAAATCCAGCTGAGCCAGTTTTTCGGCGAGCTTCGCCTTTGCGACATTGCTTTCATTCGTGGTCTCCTGAATCTCAATGTCTTTGGTTGCCTTTTCGACGTTGGCCTTTGCCGTCGTGGTCTTGATCTGCTCTTCCTTTTCTTTTTCCACCAGAGTCGATGAGTCCAGTTCACACACAACATCGCCTGCAAGGTAGTCACCCTTGCGGACATTCTGTCGGTCGGTCACCAGCAGCTCGGTGAACTCACCAAACGTGATCTCGTAACTCTTTTCTTTTCCGTCTTCCGCAACCACTTTGACGACCTTTGCGGACTCAGACGCCGCATCGACAAAATGGACCACACCATCGAATTCCGCTTCGACTGGTGGATTGACTTTGCTGCCTTCCGGTACCAGTGTGATGATCGTCGTCGATCCTTCGACCTTATTGCTGAGCGTTGAGTTCCGGGCACTGTCGACGGTCCCGTTCTCGGTGATCACAATCCGGAACGGGCCTTTTTCAGCCTTTTGAAGAACGTAGCCAGCGCCTGCGTTCTCTTCTTTGCCGGAGACAGAATTCATCAGCTTTTTGACGCTGGACGGATAAGCAAAAGCCGCACCGAGACCGGCAATGAGCAGTCCCAGCACGATAAGCAGCAGTGTTTTGCCTGAACGATGGGCGGAACGCGGGCGGAGCATCCTCAGAGACCTCTATTCAGTTCTGTGGTTCCGGAACGGGAAGGATAACATCGGGAGCATTTGCAGGCAGGGAGACCTCACCTTCCGTCGGCAGACTGTCAATCTGCTGATAGAATGGTTCGATCCAGACTCCGCGAGGATCAAGCTCCATGATACCCATGTCGCGGTAGATGTTAAGCCGATTCGTCTCGTAAGTGACCCAATCTGCGACAAGGGAATTCTGAGCCTGAAGGACCGAATCGAGAGCGTTGACCAGACTCAAGGCGTTAGTCTGGTTCGTTCCGGCAGCTTGAAGCGATGCGTTGTCGTACTGCAGCGCGGCGTTGCTGACTGCGACGCGGTCGATTTCCAGGCGATATTCCTGCACCCGAATCTGTCGCCAGCTCTGACGAATTGTCTGCTTAACTCGGTCCTCCTGCTCCATATACGTCCGCCGTGCCCGCTGAAACGCGATGAGGGCATCCCGGTACGCATTGCGTTCGAGGACCTGATCGAGCGGGGACGTGAACAACAGGCTGGCGCTGTGATTTGTCGATCCCTGGGCATCATGGTTCAGGCCCTGCTCCCCGGAAAACCGGACATCCAGTGCAGACTCCAGCCGGTTAGCGGCGATTTCAATTCGACGACGGGCATCCATTACAGCTGCTCGGGCGTTCATCAAATCATGGCGATTTTCCAGGCCAATGTTCGAGACCTCTTCGACATCCGGAATCCGCATTGATCCGTCGAGCGAAAAGGGATTCACTGCGATGAGTTCTACCCGGACTGCAGCCTGAACGACTTCCAGCCGCTGTGCCACCCGCAGCAGCTTGTCGTCGCGGATGATTCGGGCTCCGGCACCGATTTCAATCAACAGTTCGGCCGCTGTGTACGAATCCAGTTGTTTGCGAGTGCCCTTTCGCGGCAGGTCGTTCCAGCCTTCCGGCAGTTCGTCCAATTCAATCCGACCGCTTTGATCCTTATCCAGTGTCAGGACCAGTTCGTCGATTGTTTCAGGCAACAGCATGGCCTGCAGCATGTCGAGCACGCCGCGTCCCACAGCAAATTCCCGTTCGGTGAGCCGATACAGTCGCTGGACTCGTTCGACGCCTTTTGCCAGCCGGGCACGTTCTTCCTCGCTGCGAAAATACCGCTTACCGGGTCGGGCGATGCTCCAGTCGGATTCGGTTTCCTGCAGCAGCGTTGTCAGCGGCAGAAAGTCATTCTGCACCTGAGTTTGTCCGACCGTGTAAAGCGTATCCGCCAGATTCGACAGCTCCATCACATAGGATCGGAGCGCGGTATACTCCGGTGCGGCTTCCATTTCGTCGCCATCCGCGCGGTCAGGAAGCAGTCGGTCGCCAAGTTCCTTCTGCAAATCCCGCAGCTGCTTTTCAAGACTGATCAGATCCGGGCTGATCAGTCCAAAAGGTGTCAATCCGGTTTCGTTAATGGTGAGAGCGACGTTGGGTGGCAGACCGAGCGTGATTTTCAGGGTGTCCTGCTGATCTTCCAGAATACGCCGGCTGTTGGCCAGCTGCGTCTGTGCCCGGTTCAGCCGGTCCCGGAGCTGCAGGTATGACAATGTCGTTGCCTGCTGTTTCTTCAGTTCGATCAGCTCCTGAACAGTCGCGCGATAATCTTCCTCGTCGGAAAGATTCATGATCAGTGCCTCATCTTCGGCCGACATCGGACCTCTCCAGACGAGGAAGATCTCATCGAAGTTCAATCGGCCTTTCAGCGCATCGGGAACTTCCGGATTGCCGACAAATCCGCCGCGACCAACAGACACCAGATCTGAAATCCGCGAGTCTCTTGCTTCCTGCGCTTCGAGCTGGTCTTCCAGCTGACGGATGTTGTTCTCAGCGTTCAGGATGCTCTGGCGCTGCTGCAGCAGATTCAGGTAGCTGGCGGTCACGGAAGTGAACAGTGTCTGCCGGAATCTTGCCAGCGTCCTGGCACTGTACAGCACATTCCTCTCGGCCTGAGTCAAAGGCTCAAGCGCAATTTTGCGGCCCGCCCGGAACAACAATGGCTGAGTCACACTATATCCAATACTTGGCGCTGAAAGTTGACTTCCGCTCCCGGTAAAGACCCACGTCACGGAGTTTGCAATGTCAACGGCGATCTGACCGCCCGTCGGCAGTGCCTGACTTAGTCCGAATGTTGACCCCAATACCGATGAGACTTCACCGCGGAAGTTACTGCGAGTCGTCGATGTGACGCCGGGCTCCGTGCCGCTGGGTCCTAGATAACGCACTCCCAGTTTGAACCGCTCCTCCGTCAACGCGAGAGCATCAAGGTACAGATCTTCAATCGTCAACTGATAGTCACGATTGTGGACATAGGCCAGATCCATCACCTGTGGCAGATTCACCTGCAGCAGCTGCACTTGTGAGTGTCCATGGACCGGGTCAGCCCCCTGCATTCCGATGCCGTACTGTTCCAGCCATTGCGGGTTCTCTATCGCGAATGACTGACCCAGCTTGTGCCAGTTCTTATAGCCCTTGCGACCGTTCACGCAGTGCATCGATTCATGCGCGGCCGGATCATCCGGAGGAAGCGGTTCTTTATCGGGATCGTAAGGATCAAAAAAGCGGCTGCGGGAATCAGGAGTCAACTCAATCCGCGGCACCTGCCAGTGCGGATCGTTGAGCTTCTCGCCGATAGCTTTGTACGAATCCCGATCCGCCTGCCGACGCCAGAATTGGCGCGAACAGCCAGGCAGCGACGACATCGCTGTCGTTCCGAGCATCAGCCATGTCATCCAGCGGCGCATCCTGCGCCGTGTCAATTGCGTCAGCATCCTGCTGCTCTCCAGATTCGAATTCTCACTGTGCCCGTGCGGACTTTCCCGCCACCGGGCAACGCCGTGAAGGACTTCTTTCAATGAAATTACTGGCGTTTGAGCTGTAGTCGGAGTCGTGAGACTTCGGAGTCGTCGGCTTCCCTCCGAATTCTTACGAATCCGGCTACACAAATCCTTCACGGCGTTGCCCACCGGGGTGAGCCCGGTGCCTGCACGAACAGCCAGACCGGTTGTTCTCTGTGAGACTTCCATAGTGATGAGGCACCGGGAACCCAATACACACGAGGTGCGCGTTCTTCCGGTAATAACGTTTCGACATGGTCCCGAGCGGTGCTTCATGCCAATCCCGTTCCGCCGTCACACGCGGCAGAACCGCTGTCCGAAGCGCGACGAGACTGCTACGACCTGCACAGGCCGACCGACACGCAAGTCTGCAAAATCGCGATCAGCTGCTGCAGACAGGCTGCGTGGTGGGGTCGGGCACGCCTTCGGCGCGGCCGTCCGTAGGCCAGTTCGCGTAGGCCAGCGCGTTCCAGACGCCGTCGGCCGGGACCACCTTCACCTCGGTGTTGGTGCGGCCGTCGTTCGACACCTGGGCCGGGTCGGCCTTGTAGAGGTTCAGGTTCCAGAAGCGGTCGTTGGCCGCGTTGAGGATGCGGAACCGGTAGGCCTTGGGCTGCACCGTGACGGTGGGGAAGGCCAGGCCGTTGACGATGGCGGTGTCGAAGAAGGTCTCGGCGCCG
>JANNGQ010000834.1:0-10694 GCA_031403975.1 Planctomycetota bacterium | reverse complement strand
TGCGGATCGACGCCGAGCAATTGATAAATGGTCGCCACGAGGTCCGACGGGTGCACGGGATCGCTGATCGGCCACGCGCCCTGCTTGTCGGTCGCGCCGTGGATCATGCCCGCGCGGACTCCGCCGCCGGTCAACAGGCTGAAGCCGCACTGCGGCCAATGATCGCGACCGGCAGACCGAACAAAAAGGTGTCAGGAACCAATTACTAAACGGTTCCTGCCACCTTTTAGCTTCTTTCACCTTTTAGCTTCTTCGGCCTCCCCCAGGCCGGTGCCACGCGCGCCCAACAGCACTTCGCGGCCCTACATTTTCTTCCCCCCGACACCGGGGACGGCCGCAACTTGCTTCATCCACGCCGCGATCTGGCGTTGGTCGACGTCGTCCAATGATTCAAGCTCCACGCCCCGCGTGGACTTGCCCATCGCCAATGGCGTCACAGGCGGTACAGGCACGAGGGCCGTACCGTTCACGAACATGAGCTTGACGTGGCCGACGAAGCCGCCGCAACAGAAGCACCAGCCATCGCCGACGCCATAGTACGACATGCCCCATTTCACGGATCGCTGCAGACCGGGAAGCGTCTTGGCAGCAAGAGCATCGATACATTCCGCGATGCCGCGCTGCGGCTGCGGCAGGCTGGCGATGTAGGCGAAGACCGGCTTGTCGCCGACCGCAGCCTTCGCGGAGCTTGCCTTGCCGGGCACCATGGATTCCGGCAGCGTCTTGGCAGGCTTGGCTTGTTCCACCGCGCGTTTGGCCGGTTGGCGGACTGCGGGCTTGGAAGTCTTGTCGGACTTGCGGGTGGGCATGGTGTCTCCTGTACCTCGGATGTTTGTCGGCCGAACGACCAAGTTCACCGGGCCGCGGCGAAGGACATGAATCTCACTAAACCGCGCGGCCCGCGGCTCCGAGTGGACGGATTGTTCGTTGGGAATCGTGAAGGTGACGGGGAAATGAAGCTCGCGTCGTGAATTTCTGTTCCGACGCAATCCTCGGTAACGATCTTGATACGTCAACGATGACGGTCGCACTCGATTCATGAGCCCCGAGTCACGCTGTGGCACACTTTGCCGCAGAATCAAAAGGCGTAACGTCACGCAACTCACTTCGTCTTCCTATCGATGTCATCGAGACGTTTCAGTATCTGTCGCACCGATATGAATACGATGACATGAAGGAAGCCCAACACGATCATCCCACCAAGTAGTGCCCATATTCCAGTTGTCATTCGATTATTCCCTGTTGTCTACGGTTGTTGTGCCACCAAGTTCTGCCGAAGACCACCCGAAGCGGACAAACGCAGAACGGCGGACCACAACAGTTTGAAATCCTACTCAGCGACGCAGTGGCTCACAACCGGACCGACATGTCCGACGCCAACGTGTCAGCAATTGCTCCCGAACGGGGCAGAGACCTGAAACATTACGGAAAACATTCCTCGAGTGTAAAGATCTGCAACGGGCCGCCGACTGCTTCGGATCAATGTAGGTGCGCGCCGACGATGGTTAGTCCTGGGCTATCGCAGTCTTTGAGCGACGCGCAGCCAAAGCTAGAGAGCGTCGTGTTTGATCAGCGCCTGAGCCTCGCGCACGAATGCCTGGGTTTCGACATCATTGACCCAATCATCGCCATTCATGACATCACGGAGGCGGTCCAGGGTGCCGCGCGCCTCGGCGGTTTTGCCAAGTTGGTGCTGGGTCATTGCGAGAAAGGCGATGTCGGCAGGCAACGAGCCGTCAGGACCGTCGGAGTTCATCTTGTCTGATCGCATTAACGTTTCCAACGCTGCTGTGTACTCGCCGACGCGATACTGGGCCACACCCAGCGTGTTCACGATATTACCGTCCGTTGGGCTGGCTCGTTCCGCCGCCTGTGCCTGCAACAATGCCAGCTCGTAGGATTCCGTCGGCAATCCCGGATTTCGAACGACTTCCCAACTGGCCCAGTTGAGTTCATCGGAAGACGCGGGGTCGGTTTCGCGCCAATGGCGAGCGGTTTCGATCAGCGACCTTGTTCGTTCGTCGCTCAGATTCGGCCACGCCTCGATTCGGCTGATCACAGCCTCGTCCAGGAGATAGCCGTCAAACAGGTTCCTGACCAACGCGGTCTGGACACGGGCTTCGTGTTCGTCGGTTGTCAGCGGATTGGCTTCCCACAGACGCACCGTTCCATCGTATCCGGCGGAGGCGATTCTGCTGCCGTCCGGACTGAATGCGGAGTCGAACACGGAAAACTGATGTCCGCGTAAAGTCAGGAGTTCCAACCCTCTCGCAGCATCCCAGAGTTTGATCGTGCCATCAGAACTGGCGGTCACAATCCGGCTGCCATCCGGGTTAAATGCCACGGTGTGAACATAGTGGTTATGACCAATCAGCATGCAAACTTGGTTGCCAGTGACTGCGTCCTGAATGTACACGTTGTTGCCAGCGGGTATTGCCAGTTGCGAGCCATCGTGGCCGAACGCAAACTGGCGAGGGTCCACTGGATTGCCGGCCTCAAATCTCCGCAATTCTCGCCATGTTCCCGCCTCCCAAATGATCATCTTGCCCTGATGACTGAGAGAGGCCAGTTGGCCGCCGTCCGGGCTGTACCACACAGAAGTCACTCCCGTGTCATGCCCCGGCAGGGTTCGCAAGAGCCGGCCATCGTCCGGACTCCTGAGCGTCACGGACCCATCACTCCCGCCTACAGCCAGGATGTCTCCGCCTGGAGAGAATGCGACTCCGCGACAACCCTGAAGATCTGAGATTCTCGTCCCGGTACGGAGGTCCCACAGCATCACGTTTCCATCGATACTGCTGGAAGCCAACCTCATCCCGATGGCTGCCAATCTATCGACGCGCGACGTATGGCCATGGAGGACTTGAATTCGGCGGCATTTTGCCACGTCCCACAGAGTCAACGATCCTTCGACGTGGCCAGCGATCAAACTTTTGCCGTCCGAGGAAAACGTCACGCAGTACGCAGGTCCGCCATCTCCTTGCAGAACGGCCGATTCGGGATGCAACACGGTATCCCAGACATGCACGGTGCCGTCCCAGCTGGAAGACGCCAGCCGGGTACCGTCGGGACTAAACGCCACCATTGTGACGTCGTCACCATGTCCGCGGAAAACTGCCTGTTCTCGACCACTTTCGACATCCCAGAGGCGAGCCGTATGGTCCGCTGCCCCGGAGGCGAGTCGGAGCCCGTCCGGACTGAAGACGACGCGCGCCACATGGTTTTCATGGCCCAGCAGCATGCGCAGTTGCTGACCTGATCCGACGTCCCACAGTCGAATGGTCTGATCCCAGCCTCCCGCGGAGGCGATTAGCCGAGTGTCCGGGCTGAATGCAACGCTTGTTACTTCAGATGTATGACCGCGCAACGTCTGGATCAGCCGGCCAGTCTGCGAATCCCAACAGTTAATGTTTCCATCTGCACCTCCAGAAGCAAGTTGGGATCCGTCTGATGAAATTGCAACAGCGTTGACGCTCTGGCTGCCATGCACCAGTGTCAGCATGGTGCGACCGGAGGCGGCTTCGAGGACGGTCACTGTGCCATCTGCATTGGCGGCGACAATCGTGGTCCCCTTCGAGTCAAACACGACCTGATTGGCTGACTTTCCCGGTGTGTTGTAGGCCGCAATCGCATGGCCGTCTTGACTGTCCCACAGGCGGATGGTGCCCTCGGTGCATGCAGCAGCAATTCGTCCACCATCGGGGGAAAATGTCACCGCACTGATCGTTCCCACTTCGATCTGGATCTCTGCGATTTGCACCGCTGAAGCTGCATCCCAGATCCTGATCTTCGAATCCCACCCTCCAGCTGCAATTCGATCACCGTCCGGGCTGTAAGCGACCGACGTGAGCGGCTTTTCATAACCAGTCAAGGTGAGCAGTTGCTGGCGACTGACTCTGTCGAGATAGCGCCACTCCCAGTTGCGGAGTGGCTCGGGACTCTCGTCCAGCAACCGCCGGACGGGGATCATGTAGTTGTCCCGCCACTCCCGTTGAGCCAGCAGGATCGAATTCGCGTACAGTCGAGCTGTGGCAGTTTCGGTCTGATTGTCGGCTCGCTCCCGCTCAGTTTTTTCTGCATCACGGGCGTCAACGGCCTCCTGCCGTGCGCGATCCGCACGGAGCCGGGCCGCGACCTCCGCCTTCAGCGCCGTCACTTTCGCATCCCGTTCCTGCAATGCTTGCTGCTCGGAATTATTCGCGGCCTTTTCGGCGAGGCGAGCGCGATAATAGCCCCACGTGGTGCCGATGATCCCCAGCACGAGTGCGGTCAGCACCAGCGAAGACGCAATCATCGGCCCTTTGTGCTTTCGCACAAACTTCTGCACGCGGTACGCCGTGCTCGGCGGGGCGGCCTGGACCGGTTCTCCTTTGAGATGGGCGAAAACGTCGTTGGCGAGGCTGGTCGGAGTTTCGTAGCGCCGCCGTCGGTCCTTGTCGAGGGCCTTCATTACAATCCAGTCGAGTTCGCCCCGGACGAGCGTGCCGAGACGCTTCGGTTCCGTGCGGCGGCTAGCGGCCAGCGACGATAATGTTTTCTCGTTGAGGCTCAACCGAGTGCTTGGTTTGGGCGGATCCACCTCGACAATCATTCGCTTGATCTGTTCGAACGCCGCGGCTCGCAGTTCCTCGCTTGAGAACGGAGTGCTGCCGGTGAGGAGTTCATACAGCAACACACCCAAGCTGTAGACATCGGACCTGGTGTCGATGTCGAGGCTGGCTTCGGCCTGTTCGGGACTCATGTATTGCGGTGTGCCGACAAACTGATCGTGCTGCGTAAAAAGCGTCCTGTCGGTCAGTTGCTGCGCGACGGCTTTCGCGATGCCGAAGTCGATCACCTTAGCGAATGGCTGGCCATCGTGAGTGCTGACAAGGACATTGCTCGGCTTGAGGTCGCGGTGAATCACTCCCTTGTGATGGGCGTGCTGGATCGCCTGACAGACCTGTCCGAACAGTTCCAGACGCTCGGGGATGCTGAGGTGATTGTGGTCGGCATAGTGGGTGATCGACTTTCCCTTGACGTACTCCATCACGAAGTACGGCCGCCCGCTGTCGTCGGCTCCGGCGTCGAACACTTTGGCGATATGTTGGTGATCCATCAGCGCCAGAGCCTGCCGCTCAACTTCAAATCGGGCGATCACCGCCTTGGTGTCCATTCCCAACTTGATGAACTTGAGCGCCACTTCGCGTCGGATGGGGTGGCGTTGCTCGGCGCGATAAACATCGCCCATTCCGCCGCCGCCGATCCGTTCGAGAATCCGGTACGGGCCAACGTGTTCCGGCGGGGCATCGAGGAGTTCGCGAGCGCGGCGCAGGGCGGCTTCGTCGTAGTGTTGCGTCGGAGACACGTCTAAATCATCAGTCATGACGCGGATTCCACGAAGCAGCGTATCTCGGGTAATGATAGATTGTTCAGGTTGCGGGCGATAACGTTTTGCGGTCTTCAGCAGTCAATTACCGTGGCAGCACGAGACCTGACAGATATTCTGGAGAATTTCCGTCAGAGGGCGAGGCCCGTCGGCTATTGAAGTGAGAGGGATGCCTATGCGCGACAATGACTCGCAATTGCCCGAGCCCACCGCTCCGGGGGATGGGACATGCGTCTCCCTGCTGCTTCGGTTATCGTCGCCACATCCGGGAGACCGTGAACTGGCGTGGAGTGAGTTCCGCACGCGGTACGCGCCAATCATCACCGGGTTTGCTGCACGGTGCGGGGCGAATCGTCAGGACATTGACGATATCGTGCAGGACGTGTTAACCGCGTTTCTGGGCGCGAGCGGCAACTTCGTCTACGACCGCAGCCAGGGAAGGTTCCGCGGGTATCTGAAGACAATCACCGTCCGGGCCGCGATCCGTCGGGCGGCCAAGAATCTGCGGTTCAAGGGCGTGCCATTGGATGAAATTCCGCACGCTGAACTGGCTGTCGAAGCGCTGTGGAACGATGTCTGGGAACAGCAATTGGTTGCGCAGGCGCTGGAGATCGTCCGGTCGGAGTGTGCGGACAGCCTCGCGTTCAGGGCGTTCGAGCAATACGTGCTGTTGGACCGTGCCGCGGACATTGTTGCCGCTGAATTGGGGACGAGCATGAACAACGTACATCAGGCCAAGACGCGGATCTCGAAGTTGTTGCGGGAGGCGGTGCAACGTTGGCGGGCGGAGGAATGATCGGCGAGACTGTCTTGCGACCGAGATCTGCAATCTCCGGTGACTGCCCGCTGGCCTGAGTCCCCAGAACTGGGGAAATCCGAGTCGGTCGGGAAATTGTCTGCCATGTCGTTGAGGCAACTTTTTGAGATCGAAAGTGTTTGGAGAGTCGAAACGTGATGTAGTGAGAACTCGGTATTTGGCAGGAGTGAAGACCGGCGATAACATCGGGTCGGGATGTTTCGCATCGTCTTCAGTGTTCTGCTGCAACAGGATTTTTACGGTGCTGCTGCGATGCTGGTGGCGGAATACATTGCGGGGAGACTAAGGATTCGAATCGAACGGATGGTTGAAACGGTGAATCCCTGCGCTGATCGCGCGATGCGGAGATTCCTGGTCACCAAGTCTCCTTCTGTCGACGCAACTGGCGAATGCAGCCGAATACGCGGGTTAGAAACTATGAACCGCACAGCGTGTTGCGAATCCTTGAGACGTAGTCTGTGAAACGACGGATTTCGTCGCAGAGACTCCCGACAAGTTGTCGCGAGCCGGCAAGGTCGCCCGCCACCGCAGCAACTTCGAGAGCGCGGCAGAGTTCGTGCAGCTTTTGAGCAACGAAGATGCCAGACACCCCTTTAATGGCATGGGCCATGGGGGCGAGTTCCCGCAATGCGGCTGCATCCGACGCACCACTCAACTCTCTGATCCGATCAGCTGCCGAGTTAGTGAAACTGTCGAGTAGCCGCAAGGCGAACTCTGAGTCGCCCATGCACTGCTGCAGAAACGCGTTGATGTCGATGGGGCAACCAATGGCAGAGTGCCGAGGCTCCCGCGACTTCAGCGGCAGCGGAAGTACTTGTTTCGGATCTGCATCCGTTTCCTGAACTGCAATGCCGACGTTCATGGTAGAGGTCCATCGCAAACTTGAGATTCTGAGCAGGGTGACGCAGCGCCAGGTCGCCATGCCGCTGGTTTGGAAAGAAACTGATGCAGCATGGCATGCAATCGGCCGGTCTGGAGTTGCCTGCTGAGGTAATCGTCCATACCCGCATCAAGGCAGAGTTCCCGGTCACCTTTGAGAGCATTGCAGCTGCTGCAGCGCCAATTCAGCAAGATTCTTCATGCCGACACGTCGAACGGCGACCATCACATTCATCGTATCGTTGCCATTCGGGTTGAATCTTGAGCTGTTGGCCAGAATCAGAAGTTGTTCAATCATTGCAGCGTCCTGCATCACGGTCCTCAGGAGTCGTTTCATGTCGGAGTTGTCATCCGACGCGGCAAAGAAGGCATCAATCGCGGCAGGGGATTCCTGTGAAGAGGACTTCTGAGAATCCGTCACTGGCAGGTCAACTGTTTCCATTGTCTGCCGCTGACGAATCGTCACGAGCAGTCGTAACCTGGCGGCAAGATTCAGGTAGTTTGTCGGCTTATAGATGACATCATCCACGCCGCGTGCAATGAGGTCCTTTGTCAATCTTGGATCGTCAACGCCAGTATGAACCACGACCAATGGCCGGTCTTGCAGTGTCAGAATGTCGGTCGCCAACGAGTGTCCATGTCGGACGGGCATGCACAGATCTGTGATAACGATATCGAAGTGAGTGGAACACAGCATTTGCCATGCCTGACTTCCATTGTCGGCAAGGGTGCAATCAAATCCGTCCTGCTGCAGAGCGAAGGAGACGGCCAGACGAGAAACAGCCTCATCGTCGACGACAAGTGCCTTTAATACCGAATTCGTCATAATCTACTCCAGCGACAGATTCAGCGGATTCAGATAGGTGACAGCGAGGGCTGCACCATCTGAGCGCCTGCGAGAACTCGCACGCGAGAGGAACCGGAGTCAAGAACCGCACACCAATGAATGGACTCAGGGAAGCCTATGCTGCAAAACGACAACATCTATTCAAAGGTAATCGTTCATCTCGAATTCTGATCAGAAATCGAGAGCTATGACCGTTGCGCCAGATGCGTACTGAGGGGTAACCCAAAAAAAGCGACCTAATCACGCGGGAATTCCCACTGATCTCAGCGAAATTGTGAGAATCTGGTCGATCAGCGGCGCAAGAGGTCGCAGCTTTATCATGATCTCGACTTGCGAGAATTCTCAGTGAGGATCTGAGGATGATGAACAACGAACTGACCGGACTTTCAGACGAGCAACTGCGGATCCTTCGGAACACCTGCCGTGAAATGCTCCGGGCCGTGGCACAGAGCCTTGGTGATCGTCCGGATTTGTCTGAGGCGGTTCGTCGAAATAATGTTGGCTCCGGACATGCTGAAAGCGTTCCAGGGGACTGCTGAATCGTCTCCAGAACATTCGCGACTTGTTCTGCATGCGGCGATTGCGGCGATGTTCGTCACTCGGCAGGATTCTGGTCAGTAGTGATGGTTTCGGCAGGCTGATTTGCGACATCCTTGCGTGAAGGGACCGAACTCGGTCCGCATTCTCCGCTGAGTCACGTCTTCACGCCGAAACGCGGCAACACCCAAGCTTGCAGGGCAAACCAAACAATGAGGATACCCACAGGGATAAGGAATTCCATAGTCTTACTTCCTTTGTCAGTTGTTACAGGAGTCATTTGCTCGAACCTCAGCCATCTGGATTGCGTCATGAATTGACAGTGCCACGGGACAGCACTCGCATACTACGGCTTAAAGTAGCTGTAGCTTTCCTGCTGCTTGCTGATGATCTCGACTGCCCCAGTTGGAACGGTCGTCACGCCTGCCAGCAATTTGTCTTTAGGAATGGACTTGTCTTTCAAAGTGTTCTCGCAGGCAACAAAACTGACTCCATTCCCAATCAGTTCCTGCACCTTGTCGGCGTGCTTCGTATCACCCTGAACAATCAGACTGATGCCAGCGCCGTGGCACACGACTTCGACTTCAGCACCGGGCACCTCCTTCAGAATGTTCACAACATTCTTCAGCCCGTGACCTTGGCGTTCACTGTCGCTGAAATTCACATGAATGACGGTACTGATCATCGAATTGTCCTTTCGGGATTTCTGAGCAGCCTGCGGGTCGGCATTCGCAAGTGCGATGCCACAACCAACGAGCGCCAGCAGAGCAAAGATCTTTTTCATTGGATTAATCCTCATTCTTGGGGTATTGGATGGCCGCAGACGCAATCATCGTGCCGCAATCCGTCCGGGTGGCGGAGTGTGGACAGGTGAGTGTTCCTGAAACGAGTTTTTGATCAGTTCGTATTGGGAATCATGCTGTGTTACGGCCTCGCCGCGGAGAAACGACTTTTGGCTCTGACCGCGTTGGGCGAGCATGGAATTCGTCACAACGGAAAACCTTTGTTTGAGATTCCACACACGGCCATTGGTTTGGCGTCCTGGTGGGCGACGGAAAGACAAGAGACGGTCAACGGACCTCCACCTCGACATTGGCGACGAAGTTGATCATGAACGTCCGCCGGTCCTCATCGTGCTTCGCCAGCTGCGTCCGACCCCTGGCGTCGGTCGCTCGCGCCCGCAACTGGTACCGGCCTGCAGTTCTGGGCACTTCCCATGTGTACTCCCAGAGTCGCCATGCGAACGGGATTGCTTCAAACAGCAACTTCGCGTCGGCCCAGGTTTTCCCCTCGTCGACACTCACCTCGACTTTCGCCACATCCGACTCGCCGCCCCATGCCGCCCCGAAAACCCGGTAGACTTTGCCAGGCGGAACCGCCTCGGAAGGCATCGGACGGGCGATCTGGGCCTTCACCTGGATCTCGGTCACCGGTGTGAGCGTTGGCCGACCGCGATCCCGCCGCCAGTATGAGTATTCCAGCGATTGCCAGAACCCATCAAACGGCGTTGCAGTCACCGTCACTTTGGTGAGCCACTTAACCGATGCCATGCCGTACCACCCGCCGACCACTGCCCGAACCGGGAACCCGTGTTCCTGGGTTAGATCGTGCCCATTCATCTTGTACGCAAGCATTACTTCCGGCCGCATGGCCTTGGCCAGCGGCAGGCTTCGCTCGAAAGCGATCTCTCCCGGCGATGTCGGCTCCTCAACGATCTCTCCCGAGTCCGCCCCTTGCAGTATGACCTCGGTCGCCCCCTTCTTTACCCCGGCCATATCCAGGACCGCCGACAGAGGCACACCGGTCCATTCGGCGGTGCCAACCGCCCCCGACTCCCACAGCAGTCCATTCGCCTTCGGCACGAGTTGAGCACGACCGTTTCCTGCGCACTCCAGCAGGAGGAGGGCCGTCCTGGAGGGCAGCTTGAGCAAGTCGGCGTACGAAAGGGTGAGCTCCCTCTCGACCTCGCCGTCCACCGTCAGTTGCCAGTCCGCTGCCTCGATCACCGGCATTGGGAAGTGGGTTCGGACGAAAAACTGATCGTTCGGCGTGATCAGGCCGTCAAGAGTCCGGAAGGGGCACTCCAGGTTGAGCGGCTCTTCCTCCCGGATGACCATGACGTTCGTCACACTTGCCATCATCAGTGACTCCAGAAGCACAAGTAGGCCGTCAGTACCAAACCGAGAATTGCGATGATCAGCGTGACGGTGACACCGAATGACCAAACCGACACTTGATAGGGTTCC
>JANNGQ010000833.1:0-2073 GCA_031403975.1 Planctomycetota bacterium | reverse complement strand
CAGTCAGGTCCTCGTCCGGGGCAATTCGCCCCAGAATTTCCAGAACCACCTGCCGGAGTTGTTCAGACGTCATCAACACACCCTTGACTTCTCTTCGCCTTCGCCACGGGGAAAGTACCCCGTCACTTGTATCCTCGGTGGTTTGACAACCACCGCTCGTCGGAGTCATTGCAACGGTAGCGCAGAGGCCATTGAACCACCGGGGCAGGCCCGATGACGGAAAGATCACGCGCTCAGCCGCGAAATTTTCGGAGGATCACCACCGAGTTAATACCCAGCATACCGAACGAATTGTTCAGAATGCAGTCCACCTGACCCAATTCCCGCGGATGATTGATCACCAGATTCGGGAGATCACAGCGGGGGTCCGGATTATCGAGGTTGATTGTAGCGTGGGCGATGCCATCGTCAAACGCCGGTACATTTCCCAGCATTTCCAGGGCACCGGCGGCTCCCATGGCGTGGCCGATGAAGCTCTTCGTGTTGTTGATGACCGTTTTCCGGCTGCCCGAAAAGACGCGCCGCAGTGCTGCCGCTTCCTCAATGTCACCCTGCTCTGTGGCCGTCGCGTGACTGCTCACAATGTCGACGTCCTCGGGATTGATTTTCGCCCGCCTCATCGCCAGCTCAACGCATTCGGCCTGACGATTCGAATCCGGAAGCACGAAGTCTGTGGCGTCCGAGTTCATCGCATAACCGATGATTTCCGCATAAATCTTTGCCCCGCGGGCCAGTGCATCCGGCAACCGTTCGACCGTACAGATGCCGCCGCCTTCTGCCACAACGATCCCGTTGCGATGAATGTCGAACGGGCGGCAGGCTTTCGTGGGATCGTCATGCGTCGCCAAGGCACCCTGAGCGGCAAAACTGGCAAAAATTCCGAAGGTGTGAATGCTCTCCGAAACGCCTCCCGCAATCGCCAGATCAACTTCATCCAGCCGCAGCATTTGAGCAGCCTGGATGAATCCCGCATTGCCAGCCGCGCAGGCGGCTCCCAGGGTCAGATGAGGCCCTGTGATCCCCATATTGAGCGTGACTTCTCCGGCGGCGTTGTTCGCAACGGTCCTGGGGTTGTGATGATGTGACCAGACCTTCGTGTCATACTGAAACTTTGAGATTTCATAGATCTCGTTTTCGGTCTCGACATTGCCGTGCTCTGTGATGCCGATATAGACGCCGACGCGGTCTCGCGGAACATTCGGCCAGTCGAGCCCCGAGTCCTTCACAGCTTCGTTCGAGCAGTAGACGGCGATCGATCCGGCCCGCGTGCCTCGACGCCGGTCTTTCTTCTTCTGATACCGCAATTCGTCAAAGTTGCAGACGCCCGCCAGCACCGGCCCCATGTACCGGGTCTCATAATTGACGACTCCGGAGCGACCTGTCAGCAGGCTCTCACGGAACTCGGCCAGGTTGTTGCCGTTCGGCGCGGTCAGGCCGATTCCGGTGATGACGATGCGATCAGATACCGACAAGAAACAACCCCGGCAGTAACAATCCCGCAGACTTCGATCGCCATCCGTCGGCGATTTTCGTGATTCAATTGGGAGATTACAGCGGCATTGTGACGGTGACAAGCAGTGCCGGCAGATCCTTGGAATTGCAACCGTTGAAATTCAAGGCCGAACAGGTATTCAACGATTGCCCGTGGCTGTGGCTTCCAGCCGCAGCGCTGCGGCTGGGTTGAAATTCATAGCCGAACTGGCATTCAACGATTGCCGTGCGCTTCGTCGTACGTTGTCCTGCCACCGGGCTTGTCCCGGTGGTCCAACGGCTTTTGCGCTACTGGTTGCAAGAACCGTAGGGTAGGCTTCAGCCTGCCGACATCATCCCGATCGACTTGTGTTTTCAATGAAACTGGCCGGCTGGAAGCCTGCCCCACGAAAAACCCGACAGTCCCCCGACGCGGTGGCGTGACGATGGCGACGGCGTGAATCACGATTCCAGCACTCGCCGGTACACCTCCCGAATTCGCTCCGTCATGAATTCGTGACGGAACTGTGCGGTGAAGCGCGACCGACCGTTCTCACCCAGCCGCCTGCGAAGTACCTCGTCGTCTGCTAGGCGCAGCATGGC
>JANNGQ010000832.1:0-2291 GCA_031403975.1 Planctomycetota bacterium | reverse complement strand
CGAGTTGATCGGCTTCAAGTCGGGCACAGATCGCCTGTTCCAGTTTTCGGCATCGGTACGACTGGAGCCCGGTGACCAGCAGATCGAGCTGTCGGGTTCGGCCGGTGGTGAAGTCGCTCGCCTGCCGTTGGTTGTTGAGTTTCAACCTCCGCTGCCGGCGGTCTCCGTCACGTCACCGGCCGACCGAGATGTTCGAATCGATGCGTCCACCTTCGGCGGCAGCCTGCACTTTGTCTCGCGGCTGGATTCTTCGGACCAGCATCCGTTCGACTATCGCGTTCTGGTGGACGGTCAGCCTGTTGAGCTCGCATTGCTGTCGTTTGATGCTGCCACGCAGATCTTGACAGGAGAACTTCCAGTGCAGCCTGATTCATCGAGGGCCGATGACACGCATCGGATTGAGTTGCACTTGTCCAACATGTGGAATCGCAGCCTGGTCGTACCTCGCACGATTCAATTCCTGCATCCTCCGAAACTGCTCAGCGTTGACGTGAAGCGAAAGGAAGGCACGGCACTAGCGGACATTGTGTGTGGTGTAGAATCATCGATGTCCCGGCCGGTTTCCGGTGTCAGTCTCAGCGTGAATGCTGTGGAAGTTCCCGCTGCTGCATTTCGATTCGAGGATTCTGACACGGATCAGCCGTTGGTCGTCCTTTCCGATGTCGGCTTAGCGGAAGGCCCGAATCGGATCGAGGTGACGCTCATGAACCGGGATGGCTCTTCGGTCGGCGGTGAAGCGACAGAAGTTGTTCCTCCAGCACCGAAAAAAGCGTTTGTCAGAATGATCCGGCCGCTGACCGATTCGACATCCTCAAGGCCCTCGCAGGCCGTCGTGTTCATTGTGCAGTCTGAACCCGGCCTGCAGCGAGTGGATCTTGTTGTGGAGAGTGACTTTCGGACACCACAGCGAATCAGCCTGATTGAATCCAGTCCATTGTCGCAACAGGAGATGGAGATAAAGCCGGTTGAGCACACATTTGAACATCGACTGGAACTCTCATCGGGCGTCAGCAAAGTGAGTGTTGAAGTCCAGAACCGCGGCGGAGTGACGACACAGAACTTTGCCATCACCTATTTGCCTCCCCCCGTCTCCATTTCTGTCAATCGCCTGGTTGCGGGAGACAAGACGACCGAGATCAGTGCAGCAGAAGACTCCGGGGACAGCCTCACGTTTGCAGGCACCGTCGGTGATGGGAACGCAACTCTGGTCGGAGACATCGAGTGGCTTCCGGGATTTCGGCCTGCCGGAAAACACTGGACGATGCGAGTCTGGGTCAACGGCTTTCTGCGAACACAGAGAGTCTCGGCCCCGACGGACAACTCAGACCACGTGGAATTCCAGGTGCCGGTTGTCCTCAATCTTCCGAAGAATCGACTGCGTATCGAGGCCCCCGGGGTGACGCTCAGCAATGAGCAACTGGCGCTGCCGGATGATTCCGTCACGGCTCTGCAGAATATTTTCGTTTCCTGCATCAATCCGGAAAAGCGACAGCGGCTGCATGTTGTTCTGATGGGCGTGCAGATGGAAGGCGGTCGCAACGTCTGTCGTGCCGAAGATCTCAACGACTTTGCGGATACAGCACTCCGACTGCAGGCTCCCGAAACAGCATTCGCGGAAATCAGGACCTATGCACCACTTGTCGGTGAGAAAGCGATCGGCAGAAACCTTCGCACAGTCATGGTCCTGGTGGAAACTCAGATCGCGCAGCGGCGAGCGGCTTCCGGCATCAACGATGTTGTAATGATCTATTATCACGGGCGGGAACATCGCGCCGCGAGCGGAGAATTCCTGCTGGAAGATTTTCAGAACTATGAAGACCCGCTCGAGCATCCTCAGTCGATCAGTGAAAGTTACCTTGCACGACTGTTTGAACATCTGCCCGGCGCACATGTCGTCTTTCTGGATATCGAAAACGCACAGGATCAGGTTCAGGCTGCGATGCGGTGGCCACAGTTTCCGAACCTTGGGCTGTTCCGTGTCGCGTGGTCCGGAAAAGATCCGTCACCAGATTTCCCGGGACCACTCGTCACCGCTCTGCACGCAGCCACTGAAGTGAGAGATCCGGAGGAATCGGTAAGCCTGGGAGTGATTCAATCGCTCGTTCGGAGCAATACCAGTTCGGCAACCTCGAGCACCATCGCCAGGGCATCGGGATCGGAGCTGGTGTCGACGACCGTCAGGTCGTGGCCGAACGAGAGCGCCCGTAGTCGCTCCGCTTGTCCCGCCCCAGCCCCAGACAGTCGCAACGTCGTCGGCGACTCATCCGCCGCCAACGACCAGGCGTTCATCG
>JANNGQ010000831.1:0-2611 GCA_031403975.1 Planctomycetota bacterium | reverse complement strand
TTGCGGACTCGACCTTTGTAACGCCGATCGGGAACGGCATCGACTGAAACTTCAGCGATCTGATCCTCAAGCACGCGGCTGATGAAGTCTTCCTTCACGTCGCAATCCACTTCCAGGTGATCAAGGTCCGCGATCGTGACGACGGACCCGCGACCGGAAGCTTCACCCATCCCGCCCGGCATAATGGATTCACCTTTTTCCGCGTCCTTCGAAATCACAGTGCCATCGAACGGTGCCCGGACAAACATGTTTTCGCGAAGCTGTTCTGCTTCCTGAACCCGCGCTTCGGCCAGCAGGACAGACGCATCCAGCGAAGCGTGCTTCGCCACGGCGGCATCGCGAGTGAATCGTGCGGTGTCGAAATCGGCCGGCGTCATGGTCTTCGTGGCCAGCGATCTTTCGGCACGTTCGAACTGACTTCGGGTTCGCTGGATTTCGACATCCTGTTCCAGCAATTCGCTCTTTGTACGGGCAAGTGTTGCTCTGGCGGCGGCCAACGAAGCGTCAAGATCTGCGTGCTCCAGAACGGCCAGAATCTCGTTGGCCGTGACTTTGCTGC
Organism: Planctomycetota bacterium; assembly: GCA_031403975.1. Classification (GTDB taxonomy): domain Bacteria; phylum Planctomycetota; class Planctomycetia; order Planctomycetales; family Planctomycetaceae; genus SXXK01. The sequence goes on along the minus strand of JANNGQ010000831.1, from coordinate 2,052 downwards.
CTTCTTCGACATGGACCTGCTCAAGCCGCCCTGTCGCTCGAGCTCCGATGCGGGCCTGTCGGCGGGATTCCAGATACCCCGTCGCAACAACCAATGCGTCTGCTGACCGGCCCTGTTCGACACTCACCGTTGCGACCTGAACTTCCGGTTTCGGCCGGATCGATTCCGGAACCTGAAACAGCGATTTCGTTTCCGGAATCCAGCCGCGGCTCTGTCCGACGATCACTCCACCGGCGGCAATCGCACCCAGCAGGCAAAGGATCATTACGAATCGCACGATGCGACCGAAGAAGGAACGACGAACGGGACGTTCGTCACGCTGAATCCGCAGCCGCGTCAGCGCGTCCCGCGGAGCTTCCGGAGTGGCAACTTGCATAAGTCACAGAACGGCAAATTGGGATGTTCAAACCTCGGGCAGCCCTGATTGAGCAGTAGCCGGTTTAGTGAGAATTAGGGCAGTGTTGCGGGGCCACGACCGAATTCTCACGAATCCGGCTACGAATCATTCTTCGCCGCGTTTGAGGTTGAACGGCGCAGCGGAGGCCGCGAAAAGTATAGCCACAAACCCGCCGATGCTACGATCCGGAACCCCGAATTCTCATTTCTTCAGCCGTTCAGCAGCCCTACGACGATGTCACCCATAGCGGTCGTAGTGATGAAAGGGCCGTTGCCGGCGATGTCCTTCGTGCGATATCCTGCCTTCAGAACCCTGCTGACGGCGTCCTCGATCGCATCGGCCTCCGCATTCATCTCCATGGAATACCGCAGCATCATGGCCGCGGCGAGAATCGTGGCCAGGGGATTGGCGACGTTCTTGCCGGCAATGTCCGGGGCTGATCCGTGTATCGGCTCGAACAATCCGGGTCCGCTCGATCCAATCGACGCCGAAGGCAGCAGCCCCAGTGAGCCGGGCAGCATCGATGCTTCATCCGTCAGAATATCACCGAACAGATTCTCGGTGACCACAACGTCAAAATCCCGCGGCCTGGAAATCAGATGCATGGCCATCGCATCCACAAGCACGACGCTGTACTGCAGATCAGGGTATTCCGTTTTGACAAGCCGTTCGGAAACCTGACGCCACAATCTCGACACTTCCAGCACGTTCGCCTTGTCGACCATGGTCAGTTTGCCGCGGCGTTTTCGGGCAGCATCCGCGGCGACCCGGACCACTCGCTCAATCTCTCCCGTCGAATAGATCATCACGTTCCAGGCTTCTTCGCCTGACGCATGAGCGCGACGCCCGGATTCGCCGAAATAGAGTCCTCCCGTCAGTTCCCTCACAAACAGAATGTCGGTCCCCTCGACGATTTCGCGTCGCAGCGGAGAAGCATCCAGCAGTTCGTCCCATGTCTTGGTCGGACGCAGATTCGCGAATAGGCCCAGCTCTTTCCGGATTCGCAGCAGTCCGGCCTCAGGGCGAGTCGTTGCTTTCGGATCATCCCATTTCGGGCCTCCCACAGCACCCAGAAGCACCGCCTGAGATGCGCGGCAGGCGTCCAGTGTCTTTTCCGGCAACGGATCGCCGCACGCATCAATCGCGCAGCCGCCGATCAGATGTTCGGGCATGTCGAATGCGTGACCGAATCGGCGTGCGATCGCTTCAAGAACTCGTCGAGCCTGCAGGACAATCTCTGGGCCAATCCCGTCACCGGGCAGCATCACAAGCGTGGCGTTCATCAATCAGTTTCAGCGTTCGTGGTTTGTTCGGAGGCTGTGATCTTCTTCCCGCCACCGGGTTTATCCCGATGGCGTGGACTTAGGGATTTCTGGGAGCGGCAAGGCGCTAGCCGCCGGTGTATTTGCTGCATTTTAACGAACAGACACCGGTGGCTAGTGTGGCGTCACTTTTGATATTTGGGGTTCACTGATTCGGGCGATTCCTCGTTGGCGCCACACGATTCGTTTGCGGCAAAGTTGGTCCGAATCGGCGATGGCAGAACGATGCGGGCAGAATGATGGGAATAGAAAGGGATTGGTCAGAGAATCCAACTTCATCGTTCTGCCCCAAATGATCCTGCCAACCGTGTCGCTCTCTCCCTGGTGTGGCGC
>JANNGQ010000830.1:0-4614 GCA_031403975.1 Planctomycetota bacterium | reverse complement strand
AACCCTGTTCCTGCATCGGCACGAAAATCTCGGTGACGGTATCGTGCAGCAACTGGTCTGCACGAGCGGAATGGAAATACAGCAATCGCTCCAGTGCGGCCGCTGGAAACTTGCCGCGAACGAGCGTGACGAGTGCTTGTGTTACTGATTCCTCGTTGAGGTATCGCTGCCGGAAGATCCCGAGAATATCTTCGACACGAGAACGAGAGGCCTTTCCAAAAACGTTTTGTCGCTTTGAACGATCAATGTTCTCTGCCGTCGAGAGAGCCGGCTCCCAGTGACTCAACAGGAGCTTTGTATCTCCAATGAGAGCTCCGGCCTTGATGATCTTCGATGAGTATGAACGGTTGGGCGGAAGCGGCTGCTTCGTCCGGGCCTTTTTTGGGCTCGCCGTCCTCGATCCTTGCAACATCAGCATGTCTGGCCTTGTTTCCGACTCTAATTCTCAAGTCTCGTTTGTGCTGGTGGTCATCCTTCGTGATTGTCACCGGGAAGATTCCGCATCAGCTTTCTCCACCTGCCTGAGCAACGCATCAAGCACCTGTCGCTTGAAGAGTCGGTAGTCATTCACCGGATGGCGAATCGCGGTGACCTTGCCAGCATTGACCCAGTTTCGCAGCGTGTTCGGTGAGACACCCAGATAATCCGCAGCTTCCGAGATTCGAAGGTAATGTGACAGCTTCTCCATCGCCGTGATCTCCTGACCAGCACTATCCTTTTGCGCCTCAGATGCAACCCAACCAACCTTACCGAAGTTGATCACATTTGCCAGCGATGCGGACGCGCAATCAGAAATTGGCCGCAGCGCATTAAAAACGGCCTGAAGCTTCGTCGTGAAATCTCAGGCCGCGGGAATCTGCACGATTGATTTGGCGTGAATTCCCGCTTCTTGGGTCAGTCAAAGGGCGCTCGAAACCAGTCGTTCCATGACAGGTTTCTATCGGATGAAGCAGGCAATCATCTCCGGTCTCGCCTCAATTGGCCGTCGAAATGACGGCTCATCCACAATCAGGTGTTGGGGATCGTACATCACAAAGAGCACGTTACGATTGCTGTCTCCGTACTTCGTGATGTCTGCAGCGATTGACTCATTGATCTGAGCGATGTCAGTCTTTTTGCGAACATATTTTGCCTCAACCCAAAACGGCGGGACGATTCGGCAGCGTTGCGGTTGAGTCCGCGATGATGCCCAGAGTTCCCAAAATTTTTTCTCCCAAAATCTCTCGCAGTGGCGTGATGGCTAACCCCGCAGCGTCCCCCGACGGCGGGGTGGGTGAGCGATCTCCGTATTCGTAAAGCCTTCCATCTTATCGCAGGCGATCTGCTGCAGTTGCGGTTGCCGGATTGAGTCCTCATCGCTATCCCGGAAACACAAACGGTTCACCGGTGACTTCGTAGTTGCGGCATCTGTCAATACTCATCAGGAGGCCGATGGCCGCATAGGTCGAAATCAGGCTGCTGCCGCCGTAGCTGCAAAGTGGCAAGGTCGTACCGGTAATCGGGAGCAGACCAACCGTCATCCCGGTGTTCAGGATCGTCTGAACGGCCAACAGCGTCACGATGCCGACCGCCACAAGACGACCGAAGGGCTCGCGCGTCCGCCGGGCCACAAGTAACCCCTTCCAGATCAGCACGGTGTACAGACTGATCAGCAATGCACAGCCGGGGAAACCGAATTTTTCCCCGATCATCGCTAACACAAAGTCCGTACGAGACGCCGGCAGCTGCCACGCCGCGGGATCATCAACGGGCGGTTCGTCCTGATTCACGCTTCCCCAGAAGCCGCCCAGCGCCAGCACCTGTTTGGACTGATGCAGGTGGAAACCGTCGCCGGACGGCGCGAGTCCCCCGTCGCGCTGAGTGAATACAGAGACAATTCGCGACTGCTGCTCGGCACTCATCTGAGTCCATAGCAGCGGCAGGCACGCGACCCCGAGAACGGCAGTGACCGCCAGGTGTCGCGTCCTTGCTCCGGCAGCAAACAGCATGCTGCACAGCACCGGAATGAACAGGATCGCCGTATCCAGATCGGGTTCCCGGACAATCAGCAGCATCGGCAGGAGCGCCAGCACGAGCGGCGGAATCAACCCGCGCACCGTTCGCTGGTTGTCCCGGTACATCAGATAGGCAGCGATGGCCAGAATGAACGCCAGCCGAGCCGGTTCACTGGGCTGCAGATCAAACAGCCCCAGCGGAATCCACCGCCGTGATCCGTTGACCGCCGGCATGAACAATACGGTCACCAGCATCGCCACACTCAGGCCGTACAGCCAGACGCTGAACGAACGGATTCGCTGATACGGAATCCGTGCGATCGTCACCATCGCGGGCAGCGCCAGCAGCATCCAGATCATCTGCTTTTCGACAAGCTGCGACTTCCCGTACAGCTCGTCGGCACGAACAAGTCCGCACAGCCCCAGTGTGGTGATCGTGAGGCAGACGAAAACCAGTGTCCACGAAATGGCAGGCCGCTGGGAAGACACAAACACTCACCCTCCTGGAATGCCGGCTTGTTCGGCCGCTCCGCGAATGACGGCACCGGAATCGCCGATTGTACATGGCATTCCTGACTCTGTTCCACAGCAGGTTGAATCCAGGAAACCCGTCAGTGCGAAACGGTCGCGTGCATCAGGCCGCGGATGTAACCGTACGCGAAGAGTCTTCCGAGCATCGTGTAACCCGGTTCTCCGTCGTCTTCGCCGACAAGCTGCGGAACGTGATCGGGGCGGATCGGGCCCTCGAAACGAATCTCGCGGAAGGCACGCATCGCGGCGGCCATATCAGTCGGGCCGTTGTCGTGAAATGTCTCTGCGAAGGACTGCGGCGTTCCCCGCACGTCGCGAAAATGAACGTAACGGATGTGCGGACCAAGTCGGCGGATCGTGAAGGGGATATCAGCCTTCATCGTGGCGAATGAGCCTTGGCAGAAGCAGATCGCGTTCTTCTCGCTGGGAGCCAGCGTGACCAGCCGCTCAAAACTCTCGACCGTGTGCATGATCCGCGGCTTGCCGAGCAATACCGGAACAGGTGGGTCGTCTGGATGCATGGCCAGCGTTACACCGCACTCCTCGGCCAAGGGCAGCAGGTCGTTCAGCAGCCGTTCCAGGTGTTGCCAGAGTCGCTCCGGAGTCAGCATCCTCGCCAGATCATCGGCATGCGCGTTGGCCGGTCGGTAACCGAGCAGCAGAGCCTGTTCGACATCGGCGAGATGAAATGCTGTCACCTTCGCCCCGGCTCGTTCCGGTGCATCCAGCCGAGTCCTGCACCAGTCGGTGCCGGCCATGAAGTTGTAGCACAGCAGCCTGATGTCCAGGTCCGCCATCTGCCGGATAAGCGTCTTGAGAGCCCGCATTTCAGAGCCGTCGTCGCACCCCAGCTTGATGTTCTCGATCGGCAGATAGCCCTCGACGACGGTCAGCCGCATTCCGAACGAATCAATCCGCCGCTGAGCCCTCTTCAGAAGATCGGCGTCCGGCCCTGGATACCGATGCACAACGTCCGTGACTCCGCACTGAGCCGCCAGCTGCAGATTTTCATCGGACATCGGTGTGAGTACCGTTGCGAGTCGCATTCGATCGTGTTTCCTGAGTCATGCCAGGTGGCAGTCCCTGGTTGCCATGGTATGTGTCTCCTGCATCAGCGTCGCGCTTCTGCTGCACGGCGGCAGCGACATCCGGAGAGAAAGCATCCCGCCCGCAGCGATCCGGAAAACCGGGCCACTGTGCAGTCCCCTGCGGCAGATCATCGTTGATCTGTCGTCGCTCTGCACGAATGAACCGGGCACTCGCAGGATCATCAAAGACCGATCGACGGCCCCAGAGCACCGATCGTCCGTCGCTGTAGAGTGTCACCCAGTCCTGTTGCCCTTGCAAATGTTCAACACCCGGTACATCGGCAATGCGGTCCAGCAGTACCAGATCAGGACTGCCGAATTCGAGGACTCGGTTCGAGTCCCGCGGCCCGGAGTCGTTCCCCCGATGACGTCGAGACAAGTCTGACCCGAACAGCAGGTCGAAATTCATGTCGACAACTGTCTGTGGATAGCAGGTATCGTAGCGTCCATCGAATCCCACGGTCGTCGCGGGAGCCAGGGCTGCGAGAGCATATTGAGCCCAGTCGAAAGTCACCACCAGTCTGCCGTGGATGCCTTCCCTCGCCATGAATTCGACAGCGTTGACCGGATACTTGCTGCGGTTGACTCCGAATGTCCCGAGCGTATAGGTGAGCAGGCACGTCAACAATACGGCTACGACGCTGATTTCCGACTTCAGCCATCTGACGGCCCCGGAAGACAGTTCTTCATTTGTCCCGAGCGTCGGCCGCCATTCGACCAGGCGATGCCAAAGTGAAACCAGATGTCCCGGCATCCAGAATCCGAATGCGATGGCGAAGAATGCGAGATGCCGGACATGGCCGGGCCTCATGACTTTTGCACCCTAACGCTTTTTTCCGTAAAGACGTAGCGATGCTACGTCTTTACGGGTTTATCAATCTCTATAGCCAATCTCTATAGTTTTTCAGAAATAAAAATTGTTCACCATTTATTATTGGCTAGTTTGTTGTCACTTAAGTTTAGAGTTGCAGGCGGTCAAACTTTTGGTTTTTGGGTAAGCG
>JANNGQ010000829.1:0-3472 GCA_031403975.1 Planctomycetota bacterium | reverse complement strand
ATCCTACGCCTGCAGTTTCGAACCCATCGGCCACATGTAATGTCGGTTGTACCTTGGGTAGGCTTCCAGCCTGCCTCCTCGATTCAAGACACGTGCGTTTTAACAGGTCCAGGCAGGCTGGAAGCCTGCCCCACGAATAGTCCCGGCAGGCTGGAAGCCTGCCCCACAAAGAATCTCAGACTTGCCTCTACTCCTTCTCAGCGTCTTTCTCTGCGAGCTGCTTCTGCAGGGCTTCCATCTGTTCCCGCATGGCTTCCATTTGCTTCTGGAGACCCTGCAGACTCTTGCCCAGTTCGCTCGTATTCCCCTCTGCATGTTTCATTGCCTGGCGGGCGTTTTCACTGGCTTGCAGGGCTTGCGCGTGAGCCTTGGCGGCTTGCTCACCGGCTGATTTGCGGATGCGTTCGATCATCCTGTTCATGGAAGCTTCATCCCGCGGCACTTCTCCGTCAATCATCACACCGGGATGGACACGGTGCAGACGAACATTGCCCTTTCGCTCCAGGAGCTGCTTCCGAATTCCCTCCGGAAATGACTCAAGACCCGGAATGTGGATGTTATCCGGATTAACGACATTGATATCCATGCCTTCGACTTCTGCCGGGAAGACGATGACGGGTACCTTCATCTTCCTGGGCTCGACGGTGATGGTGTGTTTGTCACCGGCGCGGATGACCGAAAGAGTCAGTAATTTGCCTTCAGAACCAAGTACCGCGCTGATCAGATCGTCACGCGACGCCAGGTCTTTTTCATCGATCTGCACGATAATGTCATGCTTCTGGAGACCGGCTTCTGCTGCCGGGGTTTCGTCGCGGACTTCCATCACGACAACGCCCGCGTTCCCCAGGTGCAGATGGCCGCGCAGCACTTCGCCGGCTTCGTCACACTGGACACCGATCACATAACGCTCTTCTTCAGTCGTTTCGACGGCATCAGCCGATTCGACGGCATCAGCCGATTCGCCTGCCTCGGCATGATGCTCCTTCATGATCAGCACATCATGCAGGGATTTCATCAGTTTCTCATGTCCTTCTCCCGGCTCGTCTCCGTCGAGATGCAGCTGGAACGCATGGCCGTCTTTGCCGCTGATATCATAGACCTTCTTTTGGCCGTCCGGACCGACAACAATAATCTTGCCGCCGACTTTGACTTGCGGCTCGACTCCGGCTTCAGTCCCGGATTCAGTCCCGGATTCGGCAGAGGATTCAATCCGGATCGAAAACGACTTCGGTCCGTCACCTTCGGAAATAGTGATCCCGGAGTTGTCGTCGGAAGTGACGCTCACGACGTCCGGCTGGTCCTCGCCGGACTGTGGTTCCGGTGTCTTTTCGTCTTCCACCACGACGACTTGGGCGGTTGCTTCAGCGGCGGCGTCCTGAGCGAAGCACACAACATTGATACTGCCGGACAGGAGTCCGGCCGTCATGAGCACGTTCAATATCTTCATCAGATCCTCCATAAAACGGAACAGAGTGGTTGGTCGGGAATGATCTCAGGCGATCGGCAGTGGCTTGCGGACCTGTAGCCGAAGTCGTGAGACTTCGGATCTCAACTCAGCACCTGTAGCCGAAGTCGTGAGACTTCGGATCTGAACTCTCACGAGTTCAGCTACGAGTACAGACAGTTCTGCCCTTCGACTCACTGCATTTCGCCCAGCGTATCCTGAGATACCGGAATCAGCATCGATTTGTTTTCGGCGACAGGCACAATCATCCATTGAATCGACTTCGAGCGTCCGTCAGCACCGAGCACGGATTCAGAAAACAAGGGATGATTCACGTCGGATCTCAGCAGATCCGGAATGCCGCTGTACACCGGGATTTCAACGCTCTGCCCGCCCGGCGTCATCTGAATCCGATAAGAGTCTGCCGAACCTGTGACGGCATTCTGAGCTCGCGGAATCACCGTGTTCGGCGATGAGCTGCGCACCGGGTTTGAGGCAACACCCGAGTCCGCACGCCCTGAATTCAAATCAGGTATCAACATCCCTCCCACAAACGCAATCGCCGCACACAATGACAAAGACGTCACCGGATGCGACCACCAGTGACGGAGGGCGCGGCTCGCTGCCGACGGTATCACAGTCGGTCGATTGACCGTCGGAAGCGCGACGCTGCGAAGTACGCCGGCACTCACCGTTCCAGCCCCGGCCTGAGCATGCGGTGACCGCAGCGTCTTGCTCAATCCTCGATCTTCCAGCAGCTCGCAGGCCAGTTTCTTCCAGCCTCCATCCAGCCGGTCAAGCCGCAGCAGCAGAGCACGGGTTTCAGGCGGTGACAGCTCATCATCCACACATCGCTGGATCAGCCGTTCATCCGTTTCATTGATCAGCATGACTGCACATTCTCCTCATCGAACCGACGCAGCAATCGCCTCAGTGCCTTGCGAGCCTTCACGAGGCGATACTCGATTGTGTCTTCCCGAACGCCCAGATGATCGGCCAGTTCCCGGTAACTCCAGCCTTCCGCGTATTTCAGCATCAGTACCTGGCGGTCGATTTCGCTCAGTTCTTCCAGTGCCTGATGCACACCGGCCTGAGCCTCCGCAGCGAGCAGACTCTGCAGCGGACATTCCAGATCGCTGCGATCCTGTGTTTCATGAGCCAGGCGATCCTGCATCTTCCGGCGGCGACCGGACGAACGCCGGTACATCAGCACCTGACGAACGGCAATTTGATACAACCAGGCTCCGATTCGATTGATCTCGTCCAGCACCGACCGGTGCCGCACGATCGCCAGGGCAATATTCTGCATAACGTCTTCAACAGCCTCCGGCTCGTTCAGTCGGCTGCGCACGACGGTGCGCAGCCAGCTTTCGTGCTCAAGGAAGACTGCCTGAGGACTTGCAATGCTCACAATTCCGGTTTCCGTGATGTCACCCACAGGAGGTTTTCACCTAGGTTGCCGTGATTTGAGGGCCCCAGAACACTTTTTGGCAAGAGATCCGCTATTTTCCGGAAGCTGCGATCCCGATTGTCATCATCTGACTGATCCTCAGCCTTCCGCGACCGGTTCAGATTTGACGCAATTCTGCGAAATTGTCGCCAGGCCGCTCGTCGAGGAACAGCAGGGCCGGGTCCGATGCCAAAGCCTCATCCAGGCAGGCGGGATATGTGCCATGCTCGAATTCGCCGTCGTGCGATCTTTCAGAGGATGCCACGGAAGTGAAGACTACCAGTTCCAGCGCAGGCATCAGCGGGGCCAGTTCACCGTGCTCAGCAATCCCATCCGTCAGATTCGCAGGTGCTGCTGGAGACGTGCGAAGCGGGGCTGCAGCGATCCGAAATTCCCGTAACAGGCTCCACGGAGCGAACTCGCCTGATGAACTGACGGCACGAACCCAGACCCGATACGTCCCGGCCAGTAGAGCGGTCGCCGGCGTGTACAGCTTGGGGGCCTGATCGGCCGCTTGCCAGCCGTCCAGAATGGGCTCGCACCAGGACCATGCGGCATCCAGTTCGTCGCGGCGCATG
>JANNGQ010000828.1:0-2405 GCA_031403975.1 Planctomycetota bacterium | reverse complement strand
GCCGCCGGATTTTCTGCCGCGGAAAAGACCCGGGACACTCGTTTCAGACGAACGGCCGCCGGACCGGAGACCTCATGTCCCGCCGACTCGTTCGCGACCTCGGCGCAGCGGATCGGGAAGGCTAGTCGAAAAGTGGGTCCCCTTGACCAGAACAGGCTGATGAATTCAGCAAGACTGAGGGAATTCGCCGCGGTTTGTGGTCGTTTCCCAGAGGTCTCCCGTATCAAACTCCTGGAAACGATTGACAATTCCAACTGAGCAGTGGCCGGATTCGTCAGAATTCGGACATTGGACGCTCAAACAGGCCGAAGACTCACGACTTCGGATGCAACAAAAAGTACATTGAAGCCCATGTCCAACGTTACCCGCATCCTGTCGCAGATCGAATCGGGCGATCCATCCGGGGCCGAGCAGTTGCTGCCGCTGGTGTACGACGAATTGCGAAAGCTGGCCGCCGCGAAGCTGGCCCAGGAGAAACCCGGGCAGACGTTGCAGGCCACGGCACTGGTGCATGAGGCGTATGTCCGGCTCGTCGATGGGGAACAAGCACAACACTGGGATTCACGAGGCCATTTCTATGCTGCCGCCGCCGAATCGATGCGGCGAATCCTTATCGACCAGGCCCGACAGAAACTCAGCGACCGCCGTGGAGGGGGATGGCAGCGCTCGGAACTGTCGGACGCCGATCGCGTTACTGTGCCCATCAACGACGAACTGCTCGACCTCGACGAAGCACTCACACGGCTATCAGCCGTCGATCTGCCAGCCGCGGAGTTGTTCAAGTTGCGAGTCTTTGCCGGCATGACCCTTGAAGAAGCGGCCGCTCTGCAAGGTGTCTCATCCCGGACCGCCAGACGAAATTGGGCCTACGCCCGGGCCTGGCTGGGACGCGAACTGGCCGCTCAAGACTCGAACCAGGGCTGATTGCGATCGAAATTGCGAATTGTCGGGAAATCCGTGGCCGCACTTTCGCGCCGATTTCGCATTACCGTATGCCTCGCCCATTTCCGGGCAGGAGCAGAATTATGGCGGCAGCACTGCACACCGAAAAAACCATCTTCCTGGAGGCCGCCGAAATCGCCTCCCCGGTCGAGCGAGCCGCGTTCCTGGAGCGATCCTGTGGCGATGACCGTCAGCTCCGTGCGGCGGTCGAAGCGTTGCTGTTGTCTCATGGACGGTCCCCAGGAGTGCTGGATGCCACCAATGTTCCGCATGCTGAGCGTCCCGGTACCCGGATTGGCCCGTACAAGCTCCTGCAGCAGATTGGTGAAGGGGGGATGGGCGTCGTCTACATGGCCGAACAGACCGAACCGGTCCAGCGCAAAGTCGCGATCAAGGTCATCAAGCCGGGCATGGACAGCCATCAGGTGATCGCTCGCTTCGAGGCCGAACGTCAGGCGCTGGCCATGATGGACCACGTCAACATCGCCCGCGTTCTCGATGCCGGCACGATCGGATTGTCGATTGATGATTTTCGATTTCCGATTGAAGGAATGCAGCCCGGACAGTCTGCAATCGAAAATCAAAAATCGAAATTCGGAAATGTCGGACGGCCTTATTTCGTCATGGAACTGATCCACGGCGTCCCCATTACTAAATACTGCGACGACAATCGTCTCGCTCCTCGTCAGCGACTGGAACTGTTCCTCCCAGTCTGCCAGGCCATCCAGCACGCGCACCAAAAGGGAATTATTCACCGGGACATCAAGCCATCCAACGTGATGATCACGCTCTACGACGGCAAGCCGGTCCCCAAGGTGATCGACTTCGGCGTGGCCAAGGCCACGGAGCAAAAGCTGACCGAGCGGACCCTGTTTACGCAGTACGGCACGATGGTCGGCACGCTGGAATACATGAGCCCGGAGCAGGCGGAGATGAGCGCCCTGGGCGTCGATACCCGCAGCGACATCTACTCGCTGGGCGTGCTCCTGTACGAGTTACTGACCGGCAGCACGCCGCTGACCCACAAGCGGATGAAGGAAGCCGCGTATGCCGAGATTCTCCGCATGATCAAGGAGGAAGAGCCGCCCAGGCCGAGCACGCGGCTGAGCGATTCGGGCGAGGCGCTGGCGTCGATCTCGGAGCAGCGCCACATGGACCCGGCCAAACTGACGAAGCTGATGTGCGGCGAGCTCGACTGGATCGTGATGAAGACCCTGGAGAAGGATCGCAACCGGCGATACGAGACTGCCAACGACTTCGCCGCCGATGTGCAGCGCTATTTGAACGACGAGGCGGTGCAGGCGTGTCCGCCGTCGGTCGGCTATCGGCTGCGGAAACTCGTGCGGCGGCATCGAGGGCCGGTGCTGGCGGTTTCGCTGGTGGTCCTGACGCTCGTCGTTGGCATCATCGGCACGACGTGGGGCATGCTCCGCGCCACGGATGCAGAGGCGGTCGCTGTCAAC
>JANNGQ010000827.1:0-1688 GCA_031403975.1 Planctomycetota bacterium | reverse complement strand
GTATGTGTTTTTGAATCAACGAGGCCGGCTGGAAGCCTGCCCCACGACAAAACCGGCAGTCATTTTATGCCGCCTTCGGCAGCGCCACGGGCATCGCCGCCGCGGGGAGTTCCACCAGGTTGTGAATCGATCCGGTCACCGGGACACAGGTCGGCAGCGAAGTCGCAGGAAGCACCGTGGCCCGGATCGGTGTCGTCGGGCCAAGCATGGTTGAGATGACATGGCCGTTAACGCTGCTCAACGCCAGAATCTGAAAGTTGAAACGCTTCAGAATGATCGTCAGTGCCGTTCGGATTTCCATCATTGCCATCGTCGCACCGATGCACATCCGCGGGCCCGCACCGAACGGAAGATATGCGTACGCAGACGGCGTGATCGTCTGCCAGCGTTCGGGAATGAACCGATCCGGATCGGGGTACAGATCGCCGCGATGATGAGTGATGTACTGGCTGAAGATTATCGGAGTGCCGGGATTCATCCGCACCGGCCCCAGCGCTGCGGGCTGGACCGCGATCCGCTGTGAGTATGACGAAGCCGGCAGGACACGCATGCTTTCTTTGATGACGCAGTCCAGATACGGCAGACGCTCCAGTTCATCGGGCGCGGGGATCTGGCCAGCCACGTTGTCACTCAATTCCTGTTGCAGTCTCTGCAGCACGTGCGGATGCTGCGACAGCAGAAACAAAGTCCAGCTGAAGGTATGAGCGGTCGTCAGATGAGCTGCGGCGAACAGCAGCGTCGCGTGTCCGGTGAGTTGTTCATCGCTGAGATGCTGTTGCGACTGCTGAGCCTGAAACAGCAGGCTCAGGACGTTGATGTTGTCTGGCTGACTGCCGCGCTGCCTGGCAAACATTTCGCGGACAGACTGCTCCAGCTCTTCGGCCTGAGTCAGCAGGTCGTCATATCCTTCCGCGAATTGCGGCGACGAGACCAGAGCTCCCATGCCGATTTCATGATTGCGGTGAACCCAGAGATCGATCAGTCGTCCCAGCCGCAGGGCAAAGTCGGCATCGTCCAGCCCGAACAGCAAAGCACTGGTCATCTTCAGCATGAACTGAACCATTTCAGAATTCAGATCGCAGTCAGCACCAGGCGTCCAGTGATCGGCCATCTCTGTCGACAGCCGGCAGATGGTGGAGTGATAGGCCGGAAGAAAAGTCTTCGCAAAGACTTCTTTCATCATCCGCCGACCGTCACGATGTTCGACGCCATTCTGACTGAGCAGGCCGGACGTGACCCGCCGCTGCGCCGACTTGCGGTTGCCTCGGACAGCAAAAAACCGGGACTCGAACGTCTGTGTGTCCGAAAGCACTTCGCGGTTCAGCTCGGGCGAGAACACAAACACCAGCCTCTGATCGCCCTCCTGCATCACTGCCAGATCGCCGTGTGCCCGGTGCAGCCGTTTCATGCAGGCAATCGGATCGTCTGAAAACTGCAGCAGCGACCCATGCGTAACCGGCACCGACGCATCGTGCAGTGAAAGATATGGACGACCGGACATAAACGTCTTCCGTGACGAGTACTCTGTGCGCAGGTCCTCCGGACCGGCGACTGGATTCTAACAGATTCGGGACACGACTGCTAAGTCCTTTCCGGACGGGCGATTCTGTGGCGGAAACCCAGCTGTTCCGGCGAGTGCCTGATGCCACTCACTTGGTCGCCTTTCGCGGACAGGTTGTGATCTTATC
>JANNGQ010000826.1:0-3542 GCA_031403975.1 Planctomycetota bacterium | reverse complement strand
TCCCGACCGGAGGAGTCGACATCGTTGAAGTCTGATGAACCGTCAGCATCTCGAAAGCCATCAACGGTCGAGATCGAACTCAACCGGGACTTTCGCAGACTCGGTGCCGTTGAAAAGTTGCGACTCGGTCCGGAAGGTTGTCTGCTGCAGGTTTCCGTCCGGCGCAGTCTCGACGTACTCGCCGCATGGACGTTGAAGGATGAGTTGATGGCTGCGGCCACGGCGGGCATTCAGCGGATCTCCTTTGTGGCCGACAGCAAAGTCTCGACTGGTGCAGCGAGCCCGGTAGTGACGGATGAGTTCATCGCCTGGCTGGCGACTATGATCGAACAGTCGCCCGGCGATCCCGTTCCCGTGTCGCCGTTTCCTAAGTCGATGTTTCGTTTCAAACATCTGTCGCTGGGCGGAATCACGCAGTCGGCCAACCGCCGATTCAACGCCGGCCGCGGATCCGTCCAGATCTATCCTTGTGCTGAAGACGCAGTCTGTGCTGCACTCACGTCCGTGTATCGCTTCGTGCCGGTCGAGCAGGCCATCGGAGATCTGCGGAATTCCAACGTCGGAGTCCGACGCGCTGCCATGGCTGGTTCGGTGGACCGACTGACAGCCGAACAGGCGACTGTCATCCTGGACCAGGCCCGGACGGGCGACGAAGAACTGCAGACGGAAGTGGCAGCCTATCTCAATCTGATTCCGGGCCAGGAGTCTGTCGCAGCTCTGCGAGAGTTGTGCCTGTGCGGAAAGACAAAAGTCGCCGCCGTCGCGCTGCGTTCACTCGCCAGCTGCCGCGACGGCTCGACGGAAGCTGCAATGGCCGACGTATGGAAGGCCGGCAATTCCTCGCCGTCGCTGCAGGCGGAGATTGTGAGCGCGATTCTCGCGACGCAGGATGACCGCTGGATACCACTGATCGCGGCGTATGTCGCAGACTTTCTCAGTCATTCGATCGGTGTTAATGCGCCGGCCCCGGCAGCCGATGCGTCTGTTGGGAGTCCCTCGCCGAAGAGCGCCGACGAACTCCACGACCCACCTGAGCCGGATCCAGCAGCGGCGGTGCCGCAGCGTGATGAATCACTCAGTCGAATTGCCGATACTCTGCAATTCCTGCGTGACCGGGGTCATCAGAATACGCTGCTGCTCGTGAGGAGGTCGTTGCTGAGAATCACCAATTCCGCTGTTCAGGACGTGTTCCTCGACTATTTGATGCGCGCCGGACATGACGAAAATGAATCGGTGATCCGGAAGTGTGTGGACCAGCGACTGCAGTCGGGAAGCATCTCCAATTCCATCCGCAGTGCCGCAATACTCTATCGGGATTCCGAGTGGACCGATGCCCTCGTGGCCGATTCCTCCGGACATGCCGATCAACGGCCCTCACATCTGGCGATTCAGGCAGTCCTGCAGTGCGCATCACCGGAACAGCTGGACCGACTGATGGCCGACTTCGACAGGATGCACGCTGCGCAGAAAGGACAATTGCTGGCACATGTGGCGCTGGCCGGTCGTCCCGGCTGGCAGGATCTGGCGGCACGACTCATGGATTCTTCCGGCCCGCTGAGCAGCGAAGCCATCATGCTGCTTGGTCAGGATGCATCGGAACAATCAATCACGCTGTTGCTGACAAGGCTGGAAGCCTATGCCGTGAGTCTCGAAGGAACACCCGACGCTTCAATCGAAGGGCAAAGATTCATGAAGTCTCTGATGACTCAGACTTCGATGTTTGCGCACCCGCAATGTCGCCGAGTGATGAACCGCCTGGCTCGCGATCCGAATGAGTATCTCAGCAACAATGCGTTAAGACACAAGTTTGAGGCACGGCGCAGATCTCCGGCATTTTCGTTCCTGAACGAGGCCGACACCCAGCGCAGTGCGGGTCATCTGGACGACGAACTGCTTTCTCTCAACACCGCCGTGGATCTTGATCCATTGCTCCCGGAGCCGTTCATCCGTCGAGCTTCGGCTCTGATGCATTCAGCCCGCTTTGATGAGGCAATGACCGATCTGGATACGGCCGACAGGTTGTCTCCGGAGGACATTGAGGTCCTGAGCCTGATCGCAATCGTTGACGTGCGGATGGGACGGATTCAGACGGGCGTCGACAACGCCGAAGACGTCATCGCGCTGTCTCCGAAGAACTGGGTCAGTCTGTACAATGGTGCCTGCGCGTTTGCCAGAGCGGTCGAAAGTTCCGAGTCGACGTCGGATCAGAAACTCAGGTTTGCCGATCGTTCCATTCAGTTGCTGCTGGAAACGGCCAATCAGAAATTCAGCGATGTGGAGCATTTGCAGAAAGACGCGGATTTGGCGGCGCTTTACAGTCACGTCATGTGGCCGGAGGTTGTCAATCGCGTCACCGCCAACAAAAACAGCCCTGCGGACGAACAGAAGCCCGGCGAATAGTCCTCGACGTGATTCGCCTGCTTTGTGGCAGCCATGGGTCATTCGGCGGGTCTGGCCAGCAATATGCCGACGAGCAGATCATACCCCGCATGGCAGCCGACTGTGATGCCGAATCCCCGCAGCAGGAATACCGCGGCAAAGAATAATCCCGCGGAGGCCCTGAAGGAGAATGCAAACAGATTGAATGCATCGGCCGACGGACCGACATGATGGGCCAGTGCAAACAGGAAACTGGTCGAGATGGCCGCCATCGCTGCTGCCCATCTGACCGGGAAGTCAAACATGCGAAATCCCAGAAATGCAGCCGGAACGAGCAGCAACCGGAACATCACCTCTTCGTAAACGCCGGCACCGATAAACGAAACGGCGCGGGTCACGGGCCCGGCCACGGTCAGCAGATTTGTGGCTGAAGCCGGTTCGGTTGTGATGTTCCGGAACAGCAGATCGTGACACTGCCCGATGGCGACGAGGACAATTGCGAGAAGCAGACTCTCAGCCAGCATTCCGGCCTGAGTCTCCATGCGGATTCGCCACGGATGTCTCTGAACAGAATGCCACGTCAGGAGCATCACCACTACAAAAACGGGCAGCAGGATCTGCCCGACGCCGACTCGACTCAGCAACGACCTCATCCAGAAATCCGCGCCGTTGCGCAGAACATCCGGCTGGTCCTGCCCCATCACCAGAACACCAAACTCATAGGAGACAATCCACGGAATCAGAAACAACAGGCTGGACAACGGCGTTCGCGCATCACTCCAGTAGTCGGATTCAGGAATCGGGATGTCGTCGGTTGGCTGCATGTTGAACATTGTGCGCGGCATTGCGTCTGCCGCCGGTGTCTGCCTGGAATACTATAAACATTGACCACTGGCCGGCGCCCCCATAGCACTGACTTTGTCGTCGATAAACACCAACCCGAAGCGTCAGCGAGGTGCATTTCACGTCGCGCGAAGACACAACGCAGGGCCTCGCTGACGCTTTTTGAAGTTGCGCATTTCGTCAGGGCTGGAAGCCCGGCACATCGTCAGCCGGTGGCGTGAGCCACCGGAATACTTCAGGCCTTAGGTTTTTGATTCTCGTATACCGGTGGCTTACGCCACCGGCATGGGATATGTCGGCCCTCCGGGCCTGAAATGCGC
>JANNGQ010000825.1:0-2228 GCA_031403975.1 Planctomycetota bacterium | reverse complement strand
CGTTTCGAAGTCTTTGAGGGGCAGCCGACAATTGTACTGGATGCCGCACACAATCCGGATTCGATGCAGGCGGTCGTCGGCGTCCTGCAAGGTCCGGAATGGCAGAACCGACGTCGCGTCCTGATGTTTGCAGCGTCCGCTGACAAAGATGTCCGCCACATGCTGCAGATCATTCTGCCGTCGTTTGATCATGTCATTTTCACAAGGTATCTGGACAATCCCCGCAGTATTCCGGAGAAGCAGCTGATGGCAATCGCGGAGTCGTTGTTGCCGATGACAACCGATCCGGCTCAAGGCATAGCGGTCGCTGATCCGGCCAATGCACTGCAGGCGGCTCGAGAACTGGCGGGCGAAACAGGCTTTGTGTGTGTGACCGGGTCGCTGTTTGTTTCGGCAGAAGTACGAAGTCTGCTGACGGATAGCGCCGTGTAATCCGCGTCTGCCGCTCAGTTTTTGCTCAACCGGACTTCGAGCACTTCGATTGCTTCCGCGACATCCGGATCGGCGCTGATTTCGTCGGACGTGCGGCCCCGGTAAAATGTCATCTGCAGATCCACGGGAGCAGGAACGGCAACGTCCGGCGAAAGCCCTTCGCCGGAGTATGTCTTGTCGTCCGGGGAATAGAACTTCGCTGTTGTCAGTTTCAGACCAGTCTCGCCGGGCAGATGGATGATGCTCTGCACAGACCATTTTCCATACGTCTTGCGACCGACAATGATGCCCCGATGATGGTCTCGGATAGCTCCCGCAACAATCTCACTGGCACTGGCGCTGTTTTCGTCGACGATCAGGGCCAATGGATAGTGCCGCACGTTGTTGCCATGTGCCTGAAAGACCTGCGTCTGCTCAGGTGCCCGGCCTTTCGTCGACACCAGCACACCCCTTTCGATGAACCGTTCAATGACAGCAGCGGCTGTTTCCAGCAGTCCTCCCGGATTGCCACGCAGATCCCAGATCAGCGCCTTCATGCCCTGACGCTCCAGAGTTCTCAGTGCTTCATCCAGTTCGTCTGCCGTGTTGTTCTGGAATCCTTCCATGCGGATATACCCGATGCCTTTGGCTTCGTTCAGCATCACTGTCCGGGTCACGCTGCGGATGTGAACTCGCTGCCGGGTAAACTCACCGGTCGAAACTTTGCCGTCAGGTGACTCATACGTCAGCTTGACGGGGCTGCCTCCGGTGCCTCGCAACAGACGGGCAGCATCATCCGTGGACAAGTCACGGCAGTCCGTGCCGTCAATCTCGGTGATGTGATCGTCGGGACGCAATCCACCTCGTTCCGCCGGGCTGTCCAGCAGGACATTGACGAGATGCATCCCGTGGCCCTTGTGGCTCTTCATTTCGATGCCGATTCCCACGAGCTCGCCCTGGATACTGCCAAACAGATCGTTGTACCGATCCGGAGTCAAAAAATTGCTGTACTCATCGAGCGCATTGCAGCCGCCAAAAATGTACTCCATGACAATCGCCGTACCGGACAGACCGAACTCGCGCTGACAGAGTTCGCACACACTGGTGATCATGGAACGGGCGTCCAGCCGCGTTTCGACACGGCGATTCCAGAAGTCACTGACCAGTTTCTGCCGGACTCGTTCGACCGCTTCGCTGTGTCCCGCACGAACGTTCTTTTCCAGGAATCGCTCGTTCTTCAGAGCCATATAGAGGCTCTCCGTTCCGTGCGAGACGAATCGCGTCACCGAGACAGCTTCCACATATTCGTACTGAACTCGCGTGAGGATATCCTCAAACAGGTCCAGCGACTCCCCACGTCCCCTCGACAGAAGCTGATCTTCGAAGCTTCGGTCCGAATAGCGTCGGTCAACACCGAAGTGAACTCGCGTCCGTCGCAGCGCATAAGTGAGGTCTTCGTCTTTCTCAAACCGAACCAGCGCGGCTTCGTAATGAGTGATCGCTTCAACCCATTCACGCGCGGTTTCCAGTTTCTCACCAGCCTGCAGAGCTTCGCCCGCACTCGCGAAGCGGGAGACATCAACTTCGGAGTGATCGACGGCAAACGACGCTGGTTGCGACGGGCCCCACGTAACGGCGGCAACGAGAATCATCCACAGCAAACGATTCAGGATGCCCTCACGCATATCGCCCCCTTCGACCGATTCAGCGAATTCCGCTGCCAAATATCTAAATCTTCTAAAGGAGGAAGAGATGAGCAAAAAAAATATCATGAAATTGCTGGGGCTGTTTGTCACGGCCAGTATGATCCTCGTGGC
>JANNGQ010000824.1:0-3291 GCA_031403975.1 Planctomycetota bacterium | reverse complement strand
GGAACGCTCCTCATGTCGCTGAAGTCGTTGACTCCATGAGGGACATGGAACAGCAGATCTTTCGCCGTGAAGATGCCTAACTTCTTCAGTAATTCTGCCCGCTGCGGCCCGACTCCGCGGACGAACTGCACCGGCGTCATCAGCCGTTCGGCGGATGCCTGCATTTCAGTGGTCATTGTTGTGCGACCGTGTTCGTTCATACGATTCGTAACATGGGCCTCCGGCCCGTGGTCTCTGTTGGCCAATTGTGGAGCCGCCAGCATACATTGCCGTGGGCACAACCGCGAACAAAACGCCTCGTGCCGCCTGGTTCGCATTAAGGCGGTGATCTACTGTTGTCGCCCGGCGCGCCGGGACTCCGCCGGCTGGGATTTGTCTTTGCCTGAACGGCGATTGCAGCATTTCGTGACACTCCATGCCGGGCACAGATGCCCCGCCGACGGAGCGGCGGGCCAACAGTACTGCCGCCTGAACTGCGAGTTTGTCGCCGGACTGCTAAACTTTCGTGGCACGATTCACACGCGAACCCGATTTACGCAGACGCAGCTTAAAAATGGACATTCAGCTCAACGGTAACGCCAGAACAGTGAATCCGTCATCGACCATCGCCGAACTGCTTTCGGATCTCAAGATCGAAAGCCGCTACTGCGCGGTCGAGCGGAACCGGGAAGTCGTGCCGCGAGAACACCACGCGGATTGTCGACTTCAGCCGGGAGATCAGATCGAGATTGTGACGCTCGTAGGCGGCGGTTGATCCGGACAGTTGAATTGATTCTGTACCCTGTACTGAAAGTTCTTTGCAACGATGCCCTTATTCCCCGCCGACAAGCCTCTGGTTCTCGGAAACCATTTGCTGAAATCCCGTCTGATCGTGGGGACAGGAAAATACGCCACGCTGGAACTGATGCAACAGTGTCTCGAAGCCAGCGGATCGGATGTGATCACCGTCGCAGTCCGTCGAGAACGGCTGGTGGATTCCTCGGGCCGCAACATTCTTGATTTCATTGATCTGAAGCGGTACACCATTCTGCCGAACACGGCCGGCTGTTTTACAGCGGACGATGCGATTCGCGTCGCACGGCTCGGCAGAGAGATCCTGCGGGGACTCGAAAACCCGGGTGCGGATTGGGTAAAGCTCGAAGTTCTCGCGGACACTCGCACTCTGCTGCCCGATCCTCTGGCCACCGTAGATGCATGCCGACAACTGGTTGACGACGGTTTCCAGGTGCTTTGCTATACGTCCGATGATCCGATCACCGCCCGGCGACTGAAGCAGGCCGGAGCGACGTCGGTGATGCCCGCCGGCAGCCCGATCGGCAGCGGTCAGGGCGTTCTCAACCCGAACAATATCCGGATTTGTCTGGAGTACCTTAAAGAGAACGATCCGGACTATCCGGTCATCATTGATGCCAGTGTCGGCACGGCCAGCGATGTCGCGGTCGCCATGGAACTGGGCTGTGACGGAGTCCTTCTGAACACGGCGATCGCCAGCGCGAAAGATCCGCTGCGGATGGCAGTTGCCATGAAACAGGCCTGCGAAGCCGGTCGCCATTCACTTCTCGCCGGACGCATTCCGCGGAAGCTGTATGCCACAGCATCCAGTCCGACAGAAGGTGTGATTGCAGCATCATTGCTATTGCCGACCCCGGAATAGCTGCGCCTGCGCACCCTGGACTGCGGCTGCCTGCTGTCGCTTTCCGCAGCCGGCCTGCTGGCCGGGCTGAATGCAGCATTGGTTCATTATCACACCGAAACACAACGCCCCGCCGCTGGCTGCGAGCACGAAAGCGGCAGCAGGCTGCCGCAGTCCAAGGGCTTTGCCTCGCATTCGGCACCAGTGTTAACTTCGGCAACCGGGAGGTTTAATCGATTGCCGTCGACTGCGCGTCAACGCCCAGCAATTCCGCTGCCTCACGTCTCAGCAGCACTTTATCCAGCCGCCAGGCCCAATAAATTGTTCGCTCCGCTTCCAACAACTCCGCAGATGTCCCCTTCTCAAACCATTTGAGCGCTTCGTCGTGGTTTCCCAGCCGCTGGTTCGTCATCGCCAGGAACAACCATCCCCAGGTTGAGTTGCCAAAACCATTGTCGGCGATCTCTCGGTTCAGTCTGGCCAGCGCTTCCTCATATTGTCCGTTGCGATAGTAGATCACATTGACGGGAAACGACGAAAGCCAATCGCCTGGAAACGCAGCTTCAAGCTGGGGCGCGAGCAGCAGTAGTTTTGCATTCTGTTCGGCTCCACCATCCTTGAATATGCAGCTCCAGGCGACCAGGGATAGCAATTCTCTGTTGTCGTTGTCCGTGGCGAGCCTGGCGAGCTGTTCATCGCAGTAGCGTCGATAGGCGTCAGGCTGTCCGACGGCGAGAACCGTAGCGCGAGTACCTTGATGGATGCCATTTTGCGGCTCCAATTCGATCAGTTTGTCCACGGCCGCCAGCGCGTCTGGCCAGTTTTCCTGCGCGACGTGGACTTCTGCCAGGGAGTCGTAGCCGACGCGCTCCTTCGGATTCTGTGCGACCAGAGTTTGAGCGTCGGCCAGGGCTCGGGCATGATCGCCCATTCCCAGGTACGCCCGCATCCGTTGTTGAAGTAGCTGGTCGTCGTTTGGATTCAATTCCAGTGATTCCTCGATCGTCCTGTTGGCCAAAACGATCCAAGCCAGGTCGATTCGCAGACCCGTTCGGTTCTCCGGATCGAATCGAAGACTTTGCAAATCGGCATCCGGGTTAAAGAACACGCGATACACGCGCCATTCCCCTCCGCTGTCCGCAAGCTGGAAGTACTTCACTTGTTGTTCGGAGTACGTTGACTTGGACGTCGCCCAATACAGACCTGCATTATTGAGATTGCCATAAACGCGGGCGCAGAAAGTCAGCTCCTTCCAGCCCGGCGGCGCCTGGACGTCACACATCACCTGCGGATCGTTGCCGATGGTCGTCACCGCCAGGATGCCGTCCGAAAGTTCGAACTGGCACTGGATTCCGGTTTGCCAACCCTTCACCGTTTCCGCGAAGTTCCAGGTGCGCAGTACGTGAGGCAGTCGCATCTCGCGGAGCAGCCCTCCCACCGGATGATCCGATGGGGTTCCAAAAGCCTTGGTAAACTCAGTGATGGCCCGCTCCGAGTCGCCGCGATCGGCATAGAAGGCGGCCCGCGCGGTGAGCACGCCCGGGTCGTTTGGCTTCAGTTCGGCTGCCTTATCAAAGTCCGCTTCGGCCTCGTCGAATCTCTGCAATTCGGCCAGACGGTTGCCGCGGGCCAGCGGGTTCGCGTTCGCCTCGTCGGCC
>JANNGQ010000823.1:0-5199 GCA_031403975.1 Planctomycetota bacterium | reverse complement strand
CGACTCGCGAACGAGTACAATAGCGGCAGTAGGTCGAGCAGAAGTCGAGCGGCAGCAGGAGCACACGATCCGGGTATCGGTGGACCAGTCCCGGGACCGGACTGTGTCCGTCCTCACCGAGAGGATCGTCGGCCTCACCTGCCGTGCGAACGAACTCGCGCGTCGTGGGGACGACGGTTTTTCGCAGTGCCTGCAGCGGATTTTCCACGTCGAGCAGGCTCATGTAATACGGAGTGACAGCCGTCGGCAGCATCTGACCACCATCGGACAGGACGTCACGCTCTTCACTCGACAGGTCGAGGATCTTTTCGAACTGTTCGAGCGTCCTGATGCGATGCCGCGACTGCCAGCGCCAATCATCCCAGTCTGCGTGGGACGCATCGGGAAAATGGCGTTCACGGAACTGAGTGGTGAGTGGGTTTTCGACGCGGGGCGGCTCAGCGGCATGATGAGCGGCATCGAGACGATCACCGTTGCGGTCGCTTCTGGCAGTGACTTCCGACGTACCGGAAGCAGCCGAATGGCCATTGGGAGGACGGTGGCGGGAGGGCGACGCCGGGGCGGGACCGCTTCGGAGGCGGTTCAGCACTGACAGGCCGTCGGTGCTTCGGATTCGTGATTGAGATGCAGTTTCTTCTGCTGCCGTCAGGACTTGAAGGAGTCCTGAACTTCCCGGAGGCTCTTCCTGTTCCGGGGCGACTCCAGAGGGTTCTGAACCTTCACTGGGGCCGTACGACGATTCGTCCATCGACAAAAAACTCCGCGAGAAAGGTGGGGCTGACAACATCCTGAAGTCGGCAGACTCGCATCAGTCCGGCCGACTCCGTCCCGGCCTGATGTTCAGTTACTGAAATGAGTCTCTTCCCGAGTGATCCGCTCTTTCAGCAGAAAACTCAGGGCGAGGGAAGTACGCCAAAAGGCCGGACCCCTCGTCACCTCCGCACACGATTGTGAATTGAACTGAAGTCCCGTGAGCAGTGGTTCCGGCAAATCAGCGCCAGAGATGTCGCTCACACGACACGTGAGTCCCTCTGCAGATCATTGCATCACGGACTCATCGCGCGGCGTTATAACTTCTGTGGTTTCCAAATCAATAGATCATTCCCGACACTTTTCCGGATTCGAAAGAAATTTCGACAAGCGGCAACCGGGACGGTTCGTAATCACTTTTGTCTGAGCGTCTGAATCGTTAGACAAGTCGCTCATCAATTCGCGTCAGTGGTTCACCGTCCGGCAATTGTTGCCTCTGTGTGTGCTTGATGCCGAAACTGAAACGGAACTCATGTGACGCTCAATGGTACTCACTTTGTAACCCGAAGCGTCAACGAGGGTCTTCATTGCGTGTTCACGCGACGTGAAATTCACCTCGCTGACGCTTCGGGTTAGTGTTTATCGACGACAAAGTGAGTGCCATGACAGGCCGCCCGCGGGTTGTGGCTTCCAGCAAGGAAATCAGTTTCGATTATGGCCAATGAAGTTCCACGGAAAGCTGTGATCCCGATTGCGTTCAGCGCGAGCAGCGTGGTGCAGCTGCTGGCGGCTGGGGCATGCTTCCTGGCGGCGTTCGTCCTGCCAGCGAACTACCCGGAGTTCACCGAATCCTCACGGAACATCCTGCTGATCATGGGAACCGGTCTGCTGGCGCTGGCCGTGGCGTCGATTCTGCTGCGGCGATGGCTCACGCGGCTGGCTCAGCGGATCGGAATCCGTTCCCGGGTGCTGCTGCCCCGGGAAGGCATGGTCTATCTCGGAATCATGTTGATTATCGCTGTCGGAGCGCTGACCGGAGGCAACCCCGACACCGGTAACATGCTGTTGCTGGTGTTCGGGATGATGGCTGGCCCGTTTGTGTTCAACGGGTGGGTCGTGGTTGCCATGCTGGCCCGCGTGAATGTAGTCCGGAACCTGCCCCTGGCCGCTCAGGCGGGCACATTCTTCAGTGTGGAAATCGCCCTGCAGAACGGCAAACGATTCCTGTCCTCGCGACTGATTGAAGTGCGTGATGTCGTCGAAGGGCATCGGCTGCGGGAAGAACCGGCAGTCACGTTTGTGCGTGTCGGTCCTGGCGAGCAGCGGTCGGGGCAATATGAACTCTGCATCACAAAGCGCGGCATTTACCATTTCGGGCCGCTGCGGATCAGCTCGCGGTTTCCGCTCGGGATCGGCGAACGTGGTCACTCAAATCCGGGCCGGGCTGAACTGGTGATCCATCCGGCATTGGGACGGCTTCTGCCCGGATGGAAACGACGTGAACGAGAAATGGCGGAATCTGCCAGGCGTGCAAACGCCCGAATGGGGATTTTTGACGACGAATTTCACAGCATCCGCGGTTACCGTTCCGGCGATAACCCGCGGGCCATTCACTGGCGCAGTTCTGCACGGCAGGGGCAGCTCATGGTGAAAGAACATCAGCAGCATCGGGAAGCGGAACTGACCGTGTTGCTGGATTTTTTTGCGACGCCGGAGTTTACCGAACCGCTGCAGGAACTGGCCGTGAGTCTCGCGGCAACGCTCTGCGTGGAACAGACTCGTCATACGTCGTCAGCCACCTATCGACTGGCTGTTGCAGGTCGCGAACTGCAGTCGCTGGAGGTGACCGGAGCCGGCCGGTTTCGTGACGCCGCTCTGAAAGCGCTGGCCGTCTGTCAGGTGTCCCCGAAAGCCGGACTGGCGGCAATGCTGCTGGCCGTCTGCCACGGACCAATCTCCGCAGGCAGTCGCTTTGTCCTGATTACGCCCCGCCCGGAGGCCGCCACACTCCTGTCGGAAGCCATTGCCCGTGACACCATGAAAAGCGAAGTTCAGTTGACCAGCCGGCTCATGATTCTGAAATGTGATCAGGCGACCCTGTCGGAGGTCTTCGCGCCGCTGCCTGCAGTGACGTCCGAGGGCAGTCGCAGGAGCGAATCGGCATGACCACAGCGACAATAGAAATCAGCGACCAGCGACTTCGCTCGACGTTTTTCCGCAGCATCACTCTGTTGACGTCGTCCGCCGGAATCATTCTGTGCGGCAGTGAGGGCCGGCTGTTTCCGTCGGCGTTGACGCCGCTGTTCGCGGTGCTCGGCTGGATTCTGGTGGATCAACTGCGGTGGCTGCGCGTCCATGTGCTCGTCGGCAACGTGCTGGGGCTGATCGCACTGGGCGCAGCAATGACGGAATTTCTCGGCGGGACACTGGAGCAGAAACTGCTGTCGGGTGCACATCTGATCGTTTACATGACCTGGATCGTGCTGCTGATGCCGAAGGCTCATCGTCAGTACTGGTGGTTGATTGCTCTGAGCCTGTTGCAGCTGGCGATTTCGGGAGTGTTGCAGACCGGCGTAGGTTTCGGAGCGGCCATGTTTTCGATGATGCTCTTGCTGCTGTGGACGATGTCCGTGTTTTCACTGTACCGCGTACAGGATCAGCATTCAGCCCGGCGGACGGAAGCGTTGACAGGTCAGCGTGAAATCCTGATCCGCAACGGATTGCAGAAGGATCCTTCTGAAGTCTGGGTCGGCTGGCGTTTCCGATGGATGGTGCTGGGGTCGTATTTTGTCTCGCTGCTGCTGGCCGTCTTTGTCTTTGCGGCGTTCCCGCGCGTGTGGTTTCCCGGCGTTTCCCTCTTCGGGAGAGCGGAGGCGGCCTCGGCGGGCTTTCGCAGCCGTTCGGGATTTCGCGAATCCATCGAACTGGGATTTGTGGGACAGCTGATGCTCAGCAATGAACGAGTCCTTACGTTCTCGATTGCTGATAGGAAGAGCGGCGATCCCGTATCCCCGGAAGTCTTCGCGGCAGCCATGAACATGGACGAAGTCCGCTTTCGCGGGAACGCACTGTCAAACTATTCACGCGGACTCTGGACGCGCGCAAACGACGACGTCGACGCGATGACCATTCCGGGAGTCACGCTGCGGTTCCTGGGTGGAGCTGACCTCTCGGGACCAACTGCGGCCCCCCCAAGGCAAGTCGGAAAGGAGGCACCGCGTGTCGAAAAACCAATTCACCGTGAGGCCGACTTTCTCGTGGAGATTGTCCAGGATCCGCCGATCGGCGATTTTGCTTTTGCACCATATCCTGTGATCCGAGCCCGCAGCCTCGGACCGTTTCAGATTCGCAGGCGACAGGCCAGTGATGCCCTGATCTGGAGCACCGGCCGGGATTCAGCTCGGCCGGCATCCCGATCGTTCGTGGTGGAATGTGTCCGGCCGGAAGAGGCACCCGCCGCGGCCCTCGGATCCGTGAAAACTCCGGAGGACGCAACGGAGGCACTGTCCACCACGATTGTCAGTGCCAACGCCAGGACGGTGCAGCAGGCAAATATTCCCGGAGACCTGAGTCAGAAACTGCCGCAGCTGTACCGGACGGCCCGTGAACTCTGCACCGCAGACAGTCGGCTTGTGCCTGCCGATCAGCGGATTGACCGGGTCCTGAAGTACCTCAGTCATGACAACGGGTTCGTGTACTCATTGAACCAGACTCGCCAGAACCGATCTCAGGATCCGGTTGAGGACTTTCTGCTGAATTCGAAGTCCGGCCACTGCGAGTATTTCGCATCGGCCTGCACACTGATGCTGCAGGCCGTAAACGTTCCGGCCCGAATCGTCAATGGCTATTACGGAAGTGAAGTCAATGCACTGACGGGAAAGCACGAAGTCCGACAACGCCATGCGCACGCCTGGGTGGAAGCATTTGTGAACGGTCGATGGCAGACGGTCGAACCGACTCCGGCGTCGGAACGGCGAGAGGAGCTTACGAGCAGTCGGCCGGTCTCGCTGATGTCAGATTTTCAAACGGCCATTTCCGACCTGTGGAACGATGGTGTCCACCGCATGTCGGCCGAACGTCAGAGAGAGTTTTTTGCACCTGTCATTGCAACCTCGAAGAATCTCTATCAGTCGATTGTGCAGCACGGCCTGTGGGACAGCATCAAGACGTCGTTCCGCACTTTTATTACGTCGCCAAAATCGTGGTTCAGCTGGCAGGGCGGAGCCGTGATGCTGGTCTTGATCGTGATGGTTCTGATAATTCGGCGTTTCGGCATCATTCAGCGGCTGACAGCAATTCTTCGCTCGTTCCGGCACAGGTTTTCGAGACAGCATCGGGCGGCCCAGTCAGTGATCCGGTTCTATGCCGGATTCTGCCTCCTCTGCCGCCGACACGGCCTCACGATTCCGCCGGCTCATAGTGCACTGGAAAACGGTCGGGCCGCCATGC
>JANNGQ010000822.1:0-3056 GCA_031403975.1 Planctomycetota bacterium | reverse complement strand
GATTCGATCCCTCAAGAAACGGCAGCAAGTGAACTCGCCAGCTGAGGCATTTGTTTGCACTCTGATCAAGGCGTGCGGAGTCGAACGACGGAAAACCACTGTACACATCGTGATAATTGTGGAACGCCAGCCCGATCTGTTTGAGCGCGTTCAGCTTCTGCATCCGATTGGCGGCAGTCAACGAGATGCCGTCATTGTGCTGCATCATGTGCAGCAGATCGAGCGGATCGATGTCGGCAGAAAGGTAACGGACTGATCCGTCCATGAGTCCAACGCCAAAGCGTCCATCGATTTTCCCGAGAGATTCCAGCGGCTTGTCGGCATTGATCTCCAGACCTCCCGGCTTCGTCCAGATCTCCGCCTTGTCAGCACCCGCCACGACGGTCAGGATCGTGTTGCTGGTGCCGTCACGGATCTCCTGAAACGTCGGCGGTTCATCCCCTCCGAACGGGGTCCCTTCGCCAGTGAGCACATGAATTGAGGTCCGGCCAGTCGTCTCAACTCCGGGACACTGGAACACAACCGGCATCCTGTCAATCAATGATTTGTTGTGGTCACTGTCCCAGGCTTCGTCGAGATGGAACTCGTTGTACAGAACACTCTGTTCCAGATATGGCAGCAGATAAACTCGCCAGCTGAGGTTGCCCTTGTCGTCGTTGACCGGGCCGTCATCATCCGGGAACGAATTGTGGACAGAATAAAAGTTGTGCATGGCCAGGCCGATCTGCTGCAGGCTGTTTTTCTGTTCCTGATTCAGGAATTGCTTCTGTGTGGACTCTGCAAACTGCTGCACAGTCTGCAGATCCAGAATCACGGCGACCTCGTCGACTTCCGCTGGCTTAAATCCAGTCTTCGTCACGCTCTCAGTGAACAGTTCCTCCAGCACATCCTGCCCTTTTGCGGATTCGATCAGGTGCCGGAATCCCTTTGAGTTGATGACGCGCGCCGGCTGTACCGCAGCGACGGCGACCACATCATCCGGGACATACTGCAGCACGCTGTCCGGAACGGCCGAAACTGGCGGCGCCGTTGGCGTGGCTTTGGACTTCGGTCTGGCTGCTTCTTTCTGCGCGAAGGCAGGCGACAGGCCATGGGCTGTGAAGACGTACAGCAGTAACGTCAGAATGAATCTGCGCATCGAGGAGCCTTCGGAGAAAGGAGCCTTCCGGCGAGTCTGGCACTCACCATTACTCTTCAGTCTGTCAGGCGAAGGCAGATTTGTCGAATCAGGCGTGGCAGAACGAGGCAGGGCAGAATCATAGACAAAATAAGGGATCGGTCCGAGAATTTTTCCTGATCGTTCTGCCCCGCATGATTCTGCAGCCTTGAACCCAAAGGCTGCAACATCGTCTGACGGATTCTCCGTTCGGGACCTATCGAACCGAAGTGTTGTTCCTGGACAAGTTTTAGCCCGACGTCTGCTGCGCACGTGACGATGCGGCGGAACTGAGCCCCCAGCGATCTCGCACAGGGCATTTCCAATCAGCGGGCGGTCATGCGGCGATTTGTCGCCGGTGAGCGGACCGAAGCCGTACGCATCACAGCAGCACAGCAGCACGCATTCAGGTGCAGCAATCCGTGGTCTCAGCTGTTCGTTCCGGCGGGACGATGCCCTGCTGGATCATCGCGATGCGTTCCGCGTGCTCGTAATACATGCGGCACAGGGCCTGATCCTACGAAATTCCGGGCACCGCAAACGCCTTCGCGAACTCGGCAATCTCTTTCCTGATTCGCTCCAGAGATTCGGCCCTGTCGTGGCTTTTCAGCGCCGAAAGAATCCACGAACCGACCCGTTTCATTTCGTCGATCTTCATCCCGCGCGTCGTGAGCGCGGCGGTTCCGATGCGGATGCCGCTGGGGTCCATCGGCTTGCGCTGGTCGTAGGGAATCATGTTCTTGTTGACCGTGATCCCGGCTTTGTCCAGTGCATGTTCCGACACCTTGCCGGACAGTCCGATGGCCGTCACGTCGCACATCATCAGATGATTGTCCGTGCCTCCGGAGACCAGTCGCAGCCCGCCCTGCATCAGAGTCTCGGCCAGCGTCTTTGCATTGTCGACGATTTGCCGGGCGTAAACCCTGAACTCGGGCTTCAGAGCTTCTCCGAAACAGACAGCCTTGGCTGCGACAATGTGCATCAATGGTCCACCCTGAATGCCGGGGAACACGCTGCGGTCGAGATTCGCCGCGTGAGCTTTGCGGCACAGCACGAAACCAGATCGCGGCCCGCGCAGAGTCTTATGAGATGTCGATGTCACAAAGTCCGCGTAGGGGACCGGACTGTTGTGAATTCCGGCGGCGACCAGTCCGGCGTAGTGGGCCATGTCAACCATCAGAAACGCACCGACGGATTCTGCGATCTCCGCAAATTTTGCGTGGTCGATCTCACGAGGGTACGCACTGGCACCGGCGACAAGCATTCTCGGTTTGTGTTCGTTCGCCAGTGAGGCGACCTGATCGAAGTCGATGCGATGATCGCTTTGACGCACTCCGTAGTGAAAAGCCTTATAAAGCTTGCCGCTGAAGTTGAGATGCATGCCGTGAGTCAGGTGGCCTCCGTGAGCGAGGTCCATGGCGAGAATCGTATCACCCGTGTTCAGGACACTCATGTAGGCCGCCATATTGGCCTGCGAACCTGCGTGCGGCTGCACGTTGACATGTTCGGCCCCGAAGAGTTCCAAAGCACGCTGACGAGCAATGTCCTCGACGACGTCGACGTTTTCACATCCACCGTAATAGCGCTTTCCGGGGTAGCCCTCAGCGTACTTGTTCGTGAGCACCGTTCCGGCGGCTTCCATGACGGCGGCACTGGTGTAATTCTCTGAGGCGATCAGTTCCAGACCCTCGACCTGACGACGGCGCTCCTGAACAATGGCATTCCAGACAGCGGGGTCAGACGACTGAAGGGCGGACATTTTGACAGCTTTCGGGCAGGGCAAATGAGGCAACGAGGCAATGGTTTCCGGTGAATTCAGGCCGTTCGCCACAACTTGGCGGACTTATAGCAGCAGATCGACTGATTGCTACCCTTCGTCAGTTTTCCTCGGTATCCTGGA
>JANNGQ010000821.1:0-14767 GCA_031403975.1 Planctomycetota bacterium | reverse complement strand
TGGACTCCATGTAAACGGTCTCCAGAACCTCGCGAGCTTTCCGAATTCTTTTCTGACTCGCCCTTGTGGAAACGACCGTAGGGAGCGTCCCCTTCGCCTCAAATGCCTTTATCTCCTGCTGTATCTTGTCGAGGAGCTCCGCAGCTCCCTTTTTCCGAGCGGCCTCCTCCGCAGTCTTGAGACTCTTCAGCACCTCATCGCGAAATTTCGCGGCGTCTTTCTCGAAGGTCTCTTTTGACTTCTGGATCTTTGAAGCCACCTGCTCTTCGTCGGCCCGGGTGACAGATGCGAGGGCGAATAATCCAAGGATTACGGCCAGCTTTAAAGAGCGCGACACGACAGGCTCCCGAGCATGAACAGAACCTGGCTATCTGAAGTACGAAGCGAATCGCCGAGATCGTTGCCAGCATTGTCAGGGTGTTTGCCGACTTTATCGCCGACGAACCGAGGATCGTCAACTGTCGGCCGAAACCCCACCGCTTGCAAGTCCCGTCACGACATCGAATTTCAATCGACAAATGGTGGGCATCTGCGGCACCGGCAGCACCTTGACTGACAGCCTTGATGTTGCTGAAGTGACGGGAAGTCGCTGGTTCCGACAATCCTGACCTGATCGTTGACTCACCGCATGGGAATAGGTGGACGTCGGGTTTTGTCCGCCCGGTAAAGTGGATTCGTCTGGACTGGAGTCGCGAATTGCAAATGTTGCGACGGCACAAGCAGACATCTCATCCGGCCTGTCGGTCGGCCATTGTCTCCCCCGAGGCGGAGGAGAAGGGTAAGTGTTTCCTGCGTGACACAGTGAGATCGCGCCGGGAATTCTCGTCAGCGTTGCTATAAGATGTGCCGAAGTGCAGAATGATACTGTATTGCTAAGGACCGGCGCAGAAATAGCTGTCGTCTTCCGGACGTGGAGCACGTTTTTAACGTGCTCGGCACGATGGAATCGTGCCCCACTTATTTCTGTCCCAGTCCTAACCCAGGCAGACGTGTCCTGAATGAGAGTCCACTGATGAAACCGCTGCGAAGTAGTTGCCGGATGCTGTTTGCCTGCCTGTTTGTTGTGCTGGTTGCGGGAGGTCCTCTTCCTGCTGCGGAGAGGCCTGCGGATCTGGTGACCGGTCTGAAGCCGCTGGTGGCAATTCTCGCGGGGAGTGAACATCACTTTGATGTGTCGGGCAGAATCGAAGTGCCGATCGACGGCCGTCAGCAATCGATCGAGGTC
The DNA here is from genome assembly GCA_031403975.1 of Planctomycetota bacterium. Lineage (GTDB taxonomy): Bacteria > Planctomycetota > Planctomycetia > Planctomycetales > Planctomycetaceae > SXXK01. The sequence goes on along the minus strand of JANNGQ010000821.1, from coordinate 13,542 downwards.
AGCATTATCCGCTACGACGATGAGTGCTTCGACCTGACCCTTTCGCATTCCGATTATGCCGTGGCGATTCGTCGACGGGCGGATATCACGGCGATGGCTCTGCCGAAGCACAATACTGTTTTTATCGGACGGGGCGACGTTGAAAGTTCCGATAGTCTGAGACCGCATCAGATTGTCAGCCGGCTGATCTCGCAAAGCTCCAGTGTGTATCCGATGTCCATTGGACTGAATGTGCTTGCGTCAGGTGATCTGGACGCAAACATGAAAGGGATTCTTGCTGCGGCCTCCATCGAGCATGATGCCGTTGCGGGCACTTGGAGATCAGGCAACACCACCTTCTCCTTTCCGACAGAAAACGCTGTCGACGTCCGCTCGGACGAAACTCTGGTTTCGCTCACGACAGCACTCGAAGTCGACGCTGCCCCGCCGGCTGACCAATGGCCGGGAATGAAGGTTACGGAACTGCCGCGCGAAGAACTCGAACGCACGCTGGTACGAGGCGTCCGGCGGGCGACCGAAGTCCTGAAGCCCGGCCCGGATCTGGTCAAGCCGCAGATGACTCCGCGATCCACGGATCACGGGCATCTCCGCTGGATTGACGGTCAGCGAATCGCATTGCTGAGGGGAACTCCGGAAGAGATCGGCACGGCTCACGGCGAGTTGCTGCGGGACGAGGCACGCCGCTGCATCGAATCGGTTCTCTACAGTTTCGGTACAGTGAATTCCATCCGCACGGGTCGCTGGTTCCGCCAGGATCTGCAAGACGCCTATGCGCGACTGTCGCCGCATATTCCGGAGCGGCATAAAGTCGAAACCCGCGCTCTGGCGGCGTCGATGGGAATTGAACCGGAACTTGCGGAGGCCCTGAATGTGTTTCCGGAGCTGTTTCACTGTTCTGGTTTTGCTGTGTTCGGTTCCGCGACAAAGGACGGCAAACTGTATCACGGTCGAGTGCTCGACTACATGACGACAATCGGACTGCAGGATTCTGCCACGACGTTCATTGTTCAGCCGGAAGGTCAGTTCGCGTTCGCAAACGTCGGCTACGCCGGATTCATCGGCAGTGTCAGCGGGATGAATGCCGAAGGGATCTCGCTCGGGGAAATGGGTGGTCGAGGCGAAGGCCAGTGGGACGGCGCTCCGATGGCAACACTGATGCGGCGAGCCCTGGAGGAATGTGATACGCTGCCGGAAGTCCAGTCGCTGTGGACAGAGAGTCCTCGCACGTGTGAGTATTATTACGTCTTCGCTGACGGCAAGACGAACGAGTCCGTGGGAGTTGCTGCAACCCCCGAATCCATCGAATTCATCATGCCCGGTCAGACTCACGAACGACTTGGCGAAGGCATCAAAGATGCCGTTGTACTGTCTGCCGGCAGTCGGCTCGAAGAGCTTCGCCGACGCGTCACCGAAAAACATGGCCAGCTGGATACGGAACTCGGTCAGTGGTTGATGAGTCGTCCCGTTGCAATGCAGTCCAATCTGCACAACGTCCTGATGGTGCCGGGAGACGGAATCCTGTACGTCGCCAACGCCAGTCACGATAAGCCGGCTGCGGAGAATCCGTACGTCAGAATTGATCTCCGCGGATTACTTGCCGAGATCCCCAGCCTGCCACTGCCGAAACGATCAGCGCAGGTGAAATGAGCCGGGTCTGGTTCATCGTTCACCGACGTTGCAGAGACTGGTCCCCCTGCATCGGGCCGCCGTCATTGTCCAGAACCCGGCGAACGGCACTTTTTTGTGCGGCCGAAGTGATTCTGCATGGTTTTTGACGGGCATTCGGGGCGACTCCGGAAATACGATTAAGGTCTTCCAGACCGATCCTCCGGGTCACGCTTTGCGGTCGCGCCTCACTCTGACCAGAACTTTTGCCAGGGAGTGGCGGACCACATTGCCGTGCGGGCCAGGTTTGCGTTCCGCATTACAAACGTTTTGAATCTGCGCAGAGCGCGAAGAATTCACGCCGGGACAGGGGAAACGAAAACCGCAGGATTCACCACAGAGGACGCGGAGGTACGCAGAGAAGCCCAATTCGACTCCGCGTTTACGTTCCTCTGCGAACCTCTGCGCCCTCTGCGGTTAATACACATCTCGTTGGGGTTGCGGGCGAAGCCCGCGCCAAGGAATCCGTGGTCAAAACAGATTTACCTGTTCATCGTGCCGGAGAAATGTTCATGAACCGAACGCTGGAGCGGGCTGCTGCCGCCGGACATCGAAGTGAACGCAACGGACTGGAAGCCATTATTCAGAGCTTTCGGCAACGAGGAGATGTTGCGAGACCATTGACCACTGCGACGAGCCGGGCGTCCAGGACCATCGTATCGAGAGTGAACACTGAATCAGGACCAGCGATCAGGAACCGGGAACGGGCAATCCTGCAGCAGAACGACGATCCGGCGCTGGCTCGAGTGCGGCTGGAGCGGATCCTGCAGGGGAATGAACTCTCCGACATCAATTACCTTGCACAGGGACTGTCATCCGCCCGTTCGGTGTGCCGCATCGTACTTCGCAGGCAGGGTCGATTGCTGGGATATGGCACGGGATTTCTGGTGGCTCCGGGAGTCCTGATGACGAACCACCATGTCCTGTCCACAGTCGAAGATGTCGTCGAGAGCGTCGCACAATTCCGCTATGAGCGGACCATTCAGGGGGCTGAAGCGACACCGATTGAGTTCGCACTGGCCACATCGCCTGCACCTGTCTTTGACCGGCGGCTGGACTTCGCCCTGATCGCCATCGGCGGCCCGACATCATTGACGGGAACTCACACATCCACGGTCGCACGCGCGGACGGAACGATGCTGGAGGATTTCGGCTGGCTGCGTCTGAATCCACAACCGGGGAAAGGCTTCATCGGAGAGTACCTGACGATCATTCAGCATCCGAACGGGGAACGAAAACAGGTCTGCGTGCGCGAGAATCGGCTGCTGAAGTACGATGCCAACGGGCCATTTGTCTGGTATCAGTCAGACACGGTCGGAGGATCGTCGGGCTCACCTGTGTTCAACAATTCGTGGGAAGTCGTGGCGCTGCATCACAGCGGTGTCCCGCGAACCGGCAAGGTCAACGGTCGCACGGTCTGGCTGACGAAGGACGGCAAGCCGTGGTCAGACGGGATGGGCGAGGATCAGATCGACTGGATCGCCAACGAAGGAATTCGCATCAGCCAGATCTTTGAGTTCCTGCGAACGAATCTCGCGAGTCATCCGCTTGCTCAGCGAGTGACTGGTGCGATGCCGGCCCCGTGGATGGAATCGGTCGCGACCGCCGGAGATGGCTCGACCGGCCGACCGTATCAGGTTTATCACGACGGAAACGGGACGACACGCATTCTGATACCTGTCGAGATCGGAGTTCGGATCCCGATTGCTCAGACACCTGTCGTGCCAGTTCCTGCACCGATGTTCCCCGGACGGGCCGGAGCCGACGACCAGACATCCGGCACGTTCGGGCCGACGGAAGCCGTGCAGATCGACACCGGCAATTACCCCCGTCGTAACGGCTACAATCCGAAGTTTCTGGGCGAAGGAACGCTCAGTGTTCCGCTGCCCAGGCTGCAGGCCGACATCAAACCGCAGATGCTCATCATTAAAGGGACGAGCGGTGAGTTGAAATACTGGAACTACAGCGTGGTGCTGCACAAGGCCCGCGGGCTGGCCTTCTTTTCGGCTGCCAACATTGATCCCGCCCTGGGAAAGGGAAACCGGGCGGGAGACGGCTGGATTCGCGACAGCCGAGTTGATGCGATCAACTCGGACGCTCAAGTCGGGAACGAGTTCTACAAGAAGCAAAAGACCTTCGAAGCCACCGAGGATCGGTCGAAGAATCCGTTCGATCAGGGGCATCTGACGCGGCGCGAAGACCTGCAATGGGGCCGTACGGAAACGATCGCGAAGCGGAATGGCGACGATTCATTCCACTATCCCAACTGTGCGCCGCAGCACTTCGAATTCAATCAGGCGCGAAAGGTGAACGGCATCTGGAACCGGCTCGAACAGATGACCACGCAGATCGCCGGTGACGGTGCCACATTCTGCGTCTTCAACGGTTCTATCTTTGACGCGCCACTCTGCGTTGAAGGAGACGACGGGCGACTTCACCTGAACCTGCGCGGCGATCCGAAAACCGATCCGACGTTCGGTGGCATCCGCATTCCCAGACAATTCTACAAAGTCATCGTCTGGCCTGAAGAGAGCAAACTGCGAGTCGCTGCGTTCGTCGTCACTCAGGAGGACCTGCTGGCCAAAGTCAATCGCCTGCGCCGCTCCGAATCGACTCGCGAAGCCGCGTTGCTGGAAGCCGGACTCAGCGAGGACGAAGTTCGTCTCTACCAGGTCACACTCGAAGACCTGGAACACGCAACGAGGCTGGATTTCGGTAAGCTGACGGGACTGCCGATCATCCGTCCCGACGAATCCGCTGTCGCACCGGTCTTCAATGTCCCGATCGAAGATGAGCACGACATCCGCCTGTGAGGAACTATCCGATAGCGACACCATGTTTGTAGCTGAAGTCGTGAGACTTCAGGTCGGAACCGTGTTTGCAGCTGAAGTGGTGAGACTTCAGGACGGAACTCTCACGAGTTCCGCTGCACCCGTTCTGGAACCGTCCTCGGAAAGGCTTCGCGTGTTCAATCTTCCGGGAATTGCTACAGTCGCTCCCCTCGATCGATGCCATTTCCGGGCCGTACGGCAGTTCCCATCCGCCCGCTCCGCCGCAGAGTTCTGTCTGTCATGACCTCGACTTACTCAGAAGACGATCAGCGGATGATCCGGATGCAGACGGGGGATGCGTGCGCTTTTGATGAGCTGGTCGGTGTGTGGCAGGGACCGCTGTTCGGTTTTTTTCTGAGGAACACACGAGACCGGCAACTTGCTGAGGATCTGGTGCAGGAGACATTGCTCAGACTCTATCGGCACTGCTGGGACTATCTGCCGAAGGGACTGTTCAAAGGATTTCTGTTCCGGATTGCCCGCAATCTGCTGATCGACCATACGCGGCGAGCTGTCCACGACGTGCTGATTCGACGGATCTGTGGCCGCGTGACCAATTCCGATGGCGAAGATTTTGACCTGATGCTGCAGGTTCCGGACGTTCTGGCGTCGCCCGTCAACAGGGCATTGGAGCGTGAAGTCGCGGAAGCCGTGAAGGACATGCTGACTCAGCTTCCGGATGAACAGCGACAGACGTTCATGCTGCATCACTATGATTCACTCACATTGTCCGAGGTCGCGGACGCGATGGATACATCGCTTCCCACGGCCAAGAGCCGGCTGCGTCTGGCGAAGGAAAAGCTGCGCCATTTGCTGACGTGCCGAGGGTTTGCAGATGAGTTCTTTTCTGAAACCCTGTCATCCGATTTGTAAGGTGTATCGTTCGATTTCGATTCTGCCGGCCGATTCCGTTCCTCCCTGCATTCATCACGACCTTCAGAGTTTCCTCCCATGCCGCATTTCAGCCGTCTCACCGACATTATCACATGCAATCTGACAGAGATCCTGATCGAGTCCGCCGATCCGGGGATTACGCTTCGTGAGATTATCGACGAAATGAACGAAGGGCTTGCAGCCTGTCGTCGCAATGTCCGCACCTCGACGGCGAACAGCACTCGCCTGAAGCGGGAAATCGCCGAATCAGAAGCGCAGGTCCAGGAGTGGATCGAACGGGCGAAAGATTCGCTGTCAGCGGACGATGAAGACGGTGCCCGCGATGCTCTCCGGCGGAAAGCCGAGATTGAAGATCTGATCGCCGGGCTGCGGCCGGAATTCGATGCGGCGAGGGAGACCACGCAGCACATGCTGCGGATTCAGAGAGCGTTGGAAGCACGGCAGTCGGAAGCCGTGCGAAAGCTGGCGGAACTCACCGGTGAAACGGTCGCGACGAGGCTCGAATCAGAGACCGCTGTGCTTTCGGCGTCGGCATCCACTCAGGAACGAGCTCGGGAAGTTGAGGCTGCACTGCAGGCTCTGAAGCGGGAGTTAGGCGGGTGAATCGGCGAACGAACAGTGGGTGCAATGGCTGAACCAGTGATCGGATTTGAATCCGACGATCGATTTTCTATCCGGGTCACGAATGACCTTGCGGGTGATCTCGCCGCGTTGTCGGCGGGGGTGTTTCTGGAGAAACGCGGCGATGAATCCCGCCCCGCGTTGCCTCTGCAGCAAGGCGTCATGCTGTGTTTTGAGGATCATCCGGTTGCGGCGATGGGGTTTGCTGTTGAGCTGAACCGGACGTTGACAATCACCGATCCGGTGTTTTTGCGGCCCGGCTCGACGAACACTCGAGAGCGATGGACTCGGCGCCTGCTGGCCATGATGACTCAGAAAGCCGGGAAGATCGGCTGCGAAACATTGCGCAGTCTGCAGCCAGTCGGTGCTCCGGCATCACGGCCGTGGATGCCGCGCGTTCTTGCCGAATCGGGATTCCTGAAGCGGGCGGGCATTGAAGGCCTGGAGACAAGAATCCCTGCGTCGGGCGAACATTCGACTGCCATCCGACGAGATGATGAGGAACGGATCGGGCCGGGATTCTCCATGGAACTGCTGACTGCGTCGCAACGGTCCGGTGGTCTGCGAGTTGCACTGCCGGACATCGTGCGTCAGATCCTTGCCGACTCTCATGATCTGAAGGAACTGCCGCACCCGGATGCCGATCATCTTGTCGCCGACTGGGTGCTTCACCAGTCGACGATCGCGCTCCTGCTGCGGAAGAAAACGATCGTTGGTGTGTGTGTCTGTGCTATGCAGCGAGATCAGTCTGCTCAAGGATCGGTGTCGGTGTCCGTTCTGATACAGTACCTCGGCGTGTTGCCGGAATTTCGCCGAACCGGAGTGGCTGCCTCCGCGATTGCGGCGCTGCCGGAGATCCTGTCACGCGGTTGTGTCACCGAGGCGCCGATCAGCCGGCTGCGTGTCTTCTGCGAAACTGCCAATGAGCCAGCCCGTGCGCTTTACGCCAAGTGCGGTTTTGAGACATGTTCAGAGTTCAGCGTCTGGTTGAAACCGGTCACTCGTCCGGATGTTGCTGCAGGCTCGCGATAAGGTGTCTCGCCATCGGAGTCAAGGTCTGCACAGGGAATCTGAGCAATCAAAAAATCTGTTTGCAAGGAGACTGAGATCGAACGTCTTCTGCGTTTACAGAATGTCCGGTTTGACACACAGTATCACCGATTCGCTGATCGTCGGTTCCGTCGGTCAGCGATCAATCAGTCGATGGATCCCGAGATTCGCTGATGAGCCAGGATGCTCAGTGCGAATCGCCGACGTGAGTTTTCACGCGGCAGATCTGACCGTTGTCGCTGACGGCACTCCTTTCACTCTGGCTTCGCAGCAAACCACATGGATGTTTTTCTGGAACAGGACTGCGAGTGGTCAAAACCGTCGATCGTCGCCAGGATCGCGGTGGCGCATCCGCTGCTGGCGAAGACCAAAGAGCATCTGCTTGAGGAAGCCGAGCTGCTGCACGGCCGCGGAATCCGTTACGTCGCTGTTCGACGGCAACAACTGCTCCGGATTGGTCGGTATGTGCTGCCCGATATCCTGGCGGATGCCGGAATTTCCGTGAGTTGCGTTGGTTTCGCGGGCGGATTCACCGGGGCGATGGGAATGACCTATGACCGCGCGGCGTCCGACGTTCGCCGTGCGATCGAGCAGGCGGCATCGCTGGGAGCACGGTTCGTCGTTGTGGTCCCCGGAGAACAGGGATTGCATACTTACCGGCATGCAGAAAAAACGGTGCGGATGGGGTTGTCGGAAGTGATTCATTTTGCGGAACAGCACCGGGTCCAGCTGCTGATACCGACAGACACTGTTCTGGCGAGCAAAGTCGACTGCTTTCGGCCTCGCCAATGTCCGCTGCGCTGGGTGGAGCAACTGAAATCCGAGACGATCCGGCCGTTAATCGTGGTCCGGGGCAGAAATGTTTCGGGTCGACTTCCGGCCGGTTGGCGTGAAAGCCTGGCTCATGGCGGCTGCCTGCGAATCTGTCACCGTTGTTCGTGCTACGACCGTAACGTACGGCAACTCGCCGGCATTCTGTCCTTCCTGGCTCGCAACGAAAGCATGAACAGTTTTGAAAAGCTGCTGGCCGAGACATGAGGTTGAAAAAGGTGTCTGGAACTCTCCGGCATCAGGTTTTCGCACTGCTTTTCTGATGCCTCCAAAGTTCCAGACACCTTTTTCAACACATGCGACTGAGTTGCCCCGTGTCAGGCAGCAGCGCCGAGCGAGTTCTCGTTTCGTTCCCACGTGGCGCACCGGATTCTGCCGAGTCTCTTCAGCAGCAGTTGTTCGCAGAGTACTCCCATGGAAATGCCGATCGAACTGGCGGACATCGGAACGAGGCTGTGGGAGGTCATTCCGGGGATCGTGTTGATTTCCAGAATGTGACACCGGTTGCCAGAACCGATTCGCAGGTCCGTGCGGCTGATCGCACTGACGCCGCAGACGCGGCACGCATCACGGACAATTGCAGACAGCTCGGCAGGCAGGTCCGGCGGAGCAACCCGGTATCCAGTGGAGTCATCCTGGTACTTGGCGGAGTAATCGTACCATTCGCCGGAAGGCAGGATTTCAACAGCCGGAAAGACGCAGTCGTCAATGACAGGGACCGTCACTTCGCGGCCGACGATGTACTGCTCGATCAGGAATCGAATTCCCCATCGACGAGCCTCACGGACTGCAGCGGACACTTCAGCGGCCGCGCGAACGATACTGATTCCGACACTGGACCCCTGCTCTGCCGGCTTGATGACCTGCGGGTAGCCGATCCGGCGGGAGGCACTGAGGATCACGTTATCCTTCATCGCGGCGTGCAGCGCGACTCCCGGCGCGAGAGGATGTCCGGCGGAACTGAGCAGCTCCTTTGTCGCGATCTTGTCGAATGTCAGCTTAGACGACTCTGCCGAACTGCCCAGCCAGGGAACAGCCATCCGGTTCAGCCGCGCCTGCAGAGTGCCGTCTTCCGCACCGGTACCGTGCAGCATGGGCAGGATGATTTCCGTACTCTTCGGCAGTCCTTCCAGGGGCGCAACGGCCGGATCGAACAATTCCACAACGTGGCTGCGCTGTCTCAGCGCTTCGGCGACGGCCCGACCGCTGTCGAGACTGACGTCGCGTTCGGAAGAATCACCGCCCGCAAGCACTGTGACGTGCATCGGCCGGACTGGAGTCTCCTCCTGAGACATCGCTGCATCCTTTGTATCACCAGACCTTGATTTCAAGTTCCAGGTCGACCGCGAACTTCTCGGCAACGGCTTTCTGAATGCGACTGATCAGCTGTTCGACATCACGGCTGGTGGCACCGGATTCCGTCACGATGAAATTCGCATGACGTTCGCTGATGCGGGCCTTACCGACCGACAGTCCCTTCAGTCCGCACTGTTCAATCAGCGCGCCGGCACTTAAGCCGCGCGGGTTGCGGAAGATGCAGCCCGCCGACTGATCGGCGAGCGGCTGCGTTGACCGTTTGAGGATCCAGTTCTTCTTCATCCGCCTGATCAGTTCATCGGATTCGTCTCTGATGAGCTGCAGCGTCACTGACAGGACAAGCAGATCCTGAATGCTGCTGCGACGATAGGCGAACGAAAGCTCGTCACCTCGCCGGATCGCGAAATCACCATCCTGAGTCAGCACTCGGACACTCGTCACGCGCTGGCCGATGTCACCGGCCCGGCCGCCGCTGTTGCCTACGATCGCACCGGCGATCGTTCCCGGAATACCGACCAGATGCTCGACGCCGCCAAGCCCCGATCGGACGGCCTCCGAAACGACCTGCGACAGCAGGGCACCGCCGCCGGCAGTCACCGTTGTGCCGTCCACAGTGACGCCGCTGAGGAGTGGCTCGATCACCCGAATCACCACGCCGCGGACGCCGTCTTCGCGAACCAGCAGATTTGACCCGGCGCCCAGGATGTGGACCGGGAGTTTCTGTGCGCGGCAAGTCTGCACAACGGACAGCAGTTCTTCTTCCGTCCGCGGAGTCGCCAGGAACTGCGCCGGTCCGCCGAGCTGCAGCCAGGTGTGCCGGGAAAGCGGCTCTTCACGCTGCAGAATCCCGGCGTAATCTTCGATGGATTTCATCATGAATCAAATGTGTCCTGCCTGCTCCCATGGTGACAACCACATCTCCGGGACGTCCGGAATGGTCTAATCTTCCCTGCACCTGGTCAAGATCCGCGAGCAGGAATGCTCGACCTCCGGAATGTGTGATTCTGCGAACGAGCAAGCCTGAGAGACGGGCACAGGCGGCGACAGAGGCCGATTCTCTTGCCGGTAGGACCGGCAGAATCATGGATTCATCCGCCAGCGCCAGAGCAGCGGCAAATTCCTCGAACAGTCGTTCGGTACGACAGATCTGGTGCGGCTCAAAGATCGCCAGAATTCTGCGACCAGGATAGGCTGCCCGGGCCGTGCCCAGCGTGGCCGCGACCGCCGTCGGATGGTGGGCGTAGTCGTCGATCATGTCGATGCCCTTCCATGTTCCGCGATGTTCGAAGCGTCGTCGCACTCCCGGAAACGTTGAGATGAGTTCCGCCGCCTGTTGCACAGCGACGCCTTCAGCCTGAGCTGCAAGAATCGCCGCGACCGCGTTGCTCACGTTGTGGTCACCAGGAACCGGCACCGTGAATTCGGCGACCGGGCAACCGCCGCAGCGGAGTATGTACGATCGGGTTTTTGCCCTGTCAGTAGTCAGAGCGCGAACGCCCCGGTCCCGGACGAGCATCGGTGACGGTACAACGTTCCAGTCGCCGTTCCCGTGCAGTCCGTACGTCGCAAACGGACGTTCGACCGACCGGGCAATCCGGAGTGCGCGCCGGCTGTCAGCACTCACGATGATCGTTCCGGATGCGGGAATTCTCTGCAGGAATTCCTGGAAAGCATCGTCGGCATCGGAGTCGCTCGGAAAGCAGTCAAAATGGTCCGACTCGATCCCGGTCAGAACGATGGTCCGTGGGTTCAGTTCGAGAAATGTCTTCCGGTATTCGCAGCTCTCCACAACCGCAACTTCACCACGCCCAAAAACTCCGGCTGACGTATCGCCGCAGAGTTCTCCACCCACAAAGCCGGCAGGTTGCTTCCCGGCCTCGTTCAGGATCCACCAGAGCATTGCGGAAGTTGTCGTTTTGCCGTGGGTTCCGGCGACGCAGATCTGCCGAGTCCGGCACAGGAAGCCACTCAGTGCCTGAGGAAGCGACCGCACAGTAAGACCGTTGCGTCGCGCGTCTGTGAGGACAGGGTCAGAAGGTGAAACCGCCAGCGAATACACGACATGGGGCGTCTGCCACTGATTCCAGTCCGGAGACGTTTGCCAGGGAACGACATCGACCGTTCCCGCGGAAGCGTGTCGATTCCGGAAAAACACGCACGAACACTGATCCATGCCGACCACATGGTTGCCGGCGTCCGCCAGCATTTCGGCGAAGGATCGCATCCCCGCGCCTCCGATGCCGACCAGGAACCAGGCTGGTACTGCACACCCGGATGGGTTCATCAGAATTGAGGAGTGTTCCGGCGGGATCATGGTGTCGCCATCCATGGCGGGAGGTCGTCGTCAGGTACTCATTTGATCTCCTGAGTGTATCGTATCGGACGTGGCATTCACCAGAGGTCTCTTGCGGCGGGACTCAAACCGTGATTCTGCTTCGTGGCCGATCCGCACGCGCCGGGGCTGCAGCGGAATCGGGTATTCCTGCGGAGCAAAGGTTTTCTCAAACCCGGTTCACTGCTAGTCTGCGGAATCGCGGAGGCAGGTCCATGACAAACGGAAGTCTCCCGGAAGACTGCCGACTCCGGACCTGCTGAGTTTGCAATGGGCGGTTCTGCGGTCATCATGGAACTTTCTTCGGTTGCTGAGATCTGGACATGATGGTGCCGGTGGCAGCGCAGGACCTGTTTGAACTGCTCGAAAAGAGCGGTCTGCTGACTGTACCGCAGGTCCGCAAGGTCCGCGAAAAACTGGCGATCGAAGCAAGTGCGTCGGCGGAAGACACAGCCCGCCGTCTGGTCCGCGAAAGAGTCCTCACGCCGTTTCAGGCCGAGCGTCTTCTGGAAGGGCGCTACCGTGGACTGGTGATTGACCGCTATCGGATCCGGGAGCTGCTCGGCTTTGGCGGCATGGGCTGCGTGTTCATCGCTGAAGATCCGGATGCAGACCGCAAAGTCGCCATCAAAGTACTCTCCAGCGAACACGCTCTGGATGCGGGGATGCTGGCCCGCATGAAGCTGGAATCCATCGCAGGGATGCGTCTGAACCATCCCAACATTATTAAGACGTATCGGCACGGTTCGACGGGGGCTCTGCATTTTCTCGTCATGGAACTGGTACGCGGCATCAGCCTGCATGAACTGGTAGCGCTGTACGGACCGCTGAGATGGCCGGTCGTCTGTGATATCGGTCTGCAGGCAGCGGAAGCCCTGCAGGCGGCTCACAAGATGGGCATCATTCATCGCGACATCAAGCCCGCCAATTTTCTGATCGATCAGGAAGGTGTGGCCCGGATTCTGGATTTCGGACTGGCCATGCTGGGCGACGGTGCAGACGAAGAGTTCTCGCTGTCGATGGTCTTCGGACATGATTGCCTGGGCACTCCGGATTACATCGCGCCCGAGCAGTCTGTTGACAGCCGCAAGGTCGATGCCCGTGCCGACATCTACAGTCTGGGAGCCACGCTTTACGTCGCCCTGACGGCGCGAGTCCCGTTTCCAGAAAAAGCCAACAAGGCCAAACTGGAAGCGCATCGCACACGGGTCCCGAAGAACGTCTGCGAACTGCGGCCGGAGATCCCCGCGGAAATCGGCGCCATCGTGGCCAGGATGATGGAGAAAGATCCCGCAAAACGATTTCAATCGGCAACTGAACTCATCGCCGTGCTCAGGCCGCATGCGAAAAGGAAGAACATCCAGTTCGACTTCCGGGAGCTTGTCACGCTGCGCGCGAAACAGGCCAGAGCGCGCTCGGAAAATGCGGGCAGGAAACTCTCCGGTCCGAGATCTTCGATCACATCTGCCTCAGGATGGCTGCACGCGACCGGCCATCAGTTTTCCGATGCCGCGACGGACTCGTTCGCCCGCTCAGAAACGCCGTCGCTCCGCCAGAACGTTCAGGAACCCGCGCGCGGTGAAACCGTCCGATCTTCCGGCACTGCCCCGATTCGTCCGGTGTCGAACAAAGGCCCGGCTCCGGCGGGCTGGAGACTGCAGATCGCCGGCCAGAGAAAACGCGCATCGCTTGTGCGGACCCGAAACTCCGTCGGTTCAGGACCGGAGGCGGACTTCCGTCTTCAGGAACCCGGCGTGGATTCCATTCAGTGCTGGATCGAACATGACGGTCGCGAATGGCAACTCCGTCAGGAATCGCTGACACATCCGACGTATGTCAACGGACGAGTCGAAGCGTATTGCTCTCTGCGGCACGGTTCCCGACTGACATTCGGCAGTAAGGCCGGATTCCGGCTGGTCTATGTCCCTCAGGAACAGCTCAACCGCCGTCGCATGATCAAAGCGCTCGTGGTCTTGACGGTCCTGACCCTGATCGCCGCCG